>CALNBV010000197.1 GCA_937874515.1 uncultured Paenibacillaceae bacterium
GGCATCGATTATTCCGCAATTGCCAACAGCAAAAAATTTAAAGCACTTCTCGTTTCCAAACGTAATTTCATTATTCCCTTCACCATTTTTTTCCTGGTATTCTACTACGTGTTGCCCATAATGACATCTTACAGCACGGTTCTTAACAGACCAGCAATCGGTGCTATTACCTGGGCATGGGTATTTGCATTCGCACAATTCATTATGACATGGTCTCTCTGCCATATTTACACTTTTAAAGCTGCCAAGTTTGACAAACAAACCGCAGAAATTCTCAAAGAACATAATTTAGGAGGGAACTAATAATGCAAACCACCGCATTTATGTTTTTCCTGCTTATCGTCGCAGCAACTCTCGTAATAACGTATTTCGCTTCTAAAAAAACCAAAACTACAAGTGAGTTTTATACCGCAGGCGGTGGTCTTACAGCCTGGCAGAATGGACTGGCTATTGCCGGTGACTACATGTCTGCTGCTTCCTTCCTAGGTATTGCTGGTGCCATTGCTCTTACTGGATTTGATGGTTTCTTCTACAGTGTTGGGTATCTCGTTGCCTACCTGGTTGTACTTTATATCGTAGCAGAGCCACTTCGCAATCTTGGTAAATATACCATGGCAGATATGATTGCTGCTCGATTTAATGACAAAAAAGTACGTGGTGTAGCAGCTCTTAACACGATCACCATCTCTATTTTCTACATGATCGCACAACTAGTTGGAGCCGGTGCCCTAATCAAACTTCTTCTGGGGCTTGATTATACGACTTCCGTACTTATTGTCGGTGTGTTAATGACGGTGTATGTAATCTTTGGTGGAATGACAGCCACCAGCTGGGTGCAAATTGTTAAAGCTGTCCTTCTCATGGCTGGTACATTCGTCATTTCTATGATTGTATTCGCTAAATTTAATTTCAGTTTTACACAAATGTACGAACATATGAAAACAGCAACACCTCTTGGCGAAGCATTTCTAAACCCAGGTGTTAAATATAAAAATGGTATAGACACCATTTCCATGAATATCGCATTAGTTCTTGGAACTGCCGGTCTGCCACATATCCTCATCCGTTTCTTTACTGTAAAAGATGCTCCTACTGCCCGTAAATCTGTTGTATACGCAACCTGGTTGATTGGTGCATTCTATGTAATGACCATCTTCCTAGGCTTTGGGGCAGCAGCATTTGTTGGTAATGAAGCAATTGTTAGTGCAAATGCCGCTGGTAACATGGCAGCGCCACTTCTTGCTCAAGCTTTAGGTGGAGATTTGTTAATGGCCTTCGTAGCAGCTGTTGCTTTCGCAACAATACTTGCGGTGGTAGCTGGTCTAGTACTCTCAGGTGCATCTGCCTTCGCCCATGACTTCTATAGCCATATCATTAAGAAAGGCAATGTTTCTGAGAAAGAACAAATGAAAGCTGCTAGAATCGCTTCTGTAGGCGTGGCGATTGTCTCTATCGCACTTGCTTTATTCGCACAAAAAATGAATGTCGCGTTCCTTGTATCTCTTGCCTTCTGCGTTGCAGCAAGTGCAAACTTACCAGTAATTATCTTCACCATCTTCTGGAAAAAATTCAATACTGCTGGGGCAGTTTCCGGAATGATCATTGGTTTACTTACTGCATTAGCCCTGGTGGTAGTCGGCCCGAACGTGTTTGATCCATCTGGTAAAGCGATTATTGATGCTGAACCATTAATCCGACTAACAAACCCAGCAATCATTTCTGTACCTGTTGGCTTCCTTGCAGCTTTTCTTGGAACCATCATTTCTCGCCGTAAAGAAGATCCTGCTAAGTTCGACGAAGTCGTTGTTAAAGCGAACACAGGGATTCGTGAAAGTGCATAATACACAGGTTTAAATAAGGGGGATTAGGGGAACTATAATAGTAAACCTACTCCCCCTTTAACTTGCAACTGACTCTCACACTTCTCCCAAGGAAAAAGCACATCCAATTGGATGTGCTTTTTCTATTCTTTACGGTATTTAGCTTTCGCTATTTCATATGCCTGGTCTGCCAATTGGGAAGATTCTTCAAAGTCTAAGGAACGATAGGCCATTTCTGCCCCATAAAGCAAAGATTCAATCTCTCGATCATGACGCCGATATCGATTGGTTTGTTGTATTTTTTGTTCTGTATTCTGGCTATATTGTATGGATAATGTTGCTTTTTCCAATAAATCAATGGTTTGTGATCTTGCCTCTTTTAAATAATGATTTACTTTTCCCATATTCAAAGGTATATCGCTTAGTGATTTCTCCACATCGATAATGGCTCTGCGGGCTAGTTCAATTCCCTGTTTAACTGCTTCAGGAATGCCCGGCAAATACAGGCGTTTTAATTGTTGCTCTACTCTTCCAACATCGCTTTTAAGCTGTCTAATTTCATCTAGGGCTAATGTTTCACCTTTGCGAAGGTCTTTTAACTCTTGAATCATTTGCTCACGTTGTTCAAGTAGTTTTTTCGCTCCATCGGCAGTTGTTACAACCATTTCTTTAAATCGCAAGTAGGATACTTTGTCCCCTGTTGCTGCGATTTTATCTAATGCACCTTCTATTTCAGATATCAAAACATCGATTTGGCAATTATAGTAGAATACATCGCCGCCATTTACTTGAAACCTCTCAGATAAATCATTCAATTCTTCTGTAAGATAGGTACTATCATCTTTTAATAATTGAAGGTAATGGGGCAATTCATTTAAATACGTACAATATTGATGGTAGTTCTCAAAGATTTCCTCCATTGATTTGTATAAGTTTTCAATGTCTTCACGCACTTCGATTACTTTTCGCTCAGCTTCTACAATTTTTCCTTCTTCAAACAATCGGGGCAGTTTATCTGCTTTCCCTTTTATTTTCAGCATTTCTGCATAAATGGCTTCCGGGTCTCCTCCGAAATCCCCCTGAATCATTTCTTGTACATCTTCATAAAGTTGCCTTAATTCCTGGCTTAATTCCTTTTCAATGGTTTGACGAAGGGCAGGCACCCGCTGTAATATTTCCATTAAGTTTTTATTTCTTTCAAGAAGTGCTTCCAATTTACTTTTTACTTCATCAAAATGGCCTTGCTCTTCTTCTTCGTTGATATGGATATATTCCCGATCTATTCCGTTAATATATTCCTTTAGAGAATGAAAAGAAAAACTATACTGGAATCTTAATTCATCGATTCTGCGCTCTACCTTTTGCCTGATTTGATTGTAATCTGTTTTTAATCCTTCTATTTCGATTAAATTCTCACCAAAGGTTTTGATTTGATTAAAATAATCGTTTAATTTTTCTTCCAAAACCTTTAACTTTCTGCTGGCACCCTCTAAATTCTTTTCACATTTTTTAAATTGAAGGCCTCGTACATCTTCTTCAACATCTAATGTAATCAATTCAATATCCGTCATGGTGTCTGCTTTTAATTGATTAAGAGAATCAAGAAGAGTATGATACTTTTCTTTCACCCTGGCAGGGCTTTTTTTCCACTCAGGGTCCAATCCAGGAATTTCTTCAAATCCTGTAATTCTGACCATCTCTTGCTCAATCTCATCCATCATTTTCACTATTTTTCTTTTTCTGTTGTATGTATAAAAAATTAAAACAAGTACAGAAAGGATGGTAATCGATAAAATAACCATCCAATCGGGTATTCCAAATATACTCATTTCACAGCGACCCCTTTTTTATATTTCTTAATTTGTCCTCCCCTTGAACATCATCAACTGGTTGTAAAATTCTTCTTAAAAAATCCATTAAATCACTTGTTAATTGATTAACAAAAGGCTCTGAAATGGGTTCAATATAAAAAACCTCACGAAGGATTTGCGGGTAGGCATAAGGAAAATAAATCATAGATAATAGATTCATCACCACACCATCAACATGTATAGAAGGAAATTCCTCCAAAATAATTCCTTCCTCAAGGACAGAAGATAAATCATGTTTTATTTGCTTGATATAAATGCACATAATTTCTCTGCCCAGCATGGATTCGACGGATAATTCCCTATGTATAAAACGAGTAATTTTATGAGATTCAGATTGATAGTTTATAATTTCTTGCACCATGTGCGCTAAAAGAGAAAAACATGAGTCTAACTCTTCCTGATCCTTACATTTTGCCAACCTACGAAATAACCCCTCGTAATAATTGACCATGATGTACTCCATTAATCCCTTTTTATTTTTAAAATAATAAGAAATTAAGGCAATATTTACTTCAGCCTGCCTTGCTATTTGGCGGACAGTTGTCCCGTCAAACCCTTGAGAATCAAATAATTGTATGGCCGCCTGTGCTATCTTCACTTTTGTAAGCTCAGAAGACCTTTTCATGGATTCCCCTCACTTTCTGGACCTTGCCTCTTTCACTATGAAAGCATCTTTTTCTTACTTTTTTTAAAAAATTTCAAGGAAAGAGTAAACAAAAGAAGCCCAATAAAAATGAGGGTTAACTTTCCTTTATTTTGTTCCCAATTAATCACATAATGTCCCAGTATGGATTCGAAGAAAACAGCTGGGAATTTGCCTAATAGGGTAGCAGAGGAAAATTTGCGAAAGTTCACTTTAGAAATCCCTGCAGCGGTATTGATTGCACTGGATGGCAATACAGGAATAAAACGAGCAAATAAAATAATCCAAAACCCCCGGGTCTCCGCCTGCTGGTTTAATTTCTGCACAAAGGAATGGTGCCCCATTTTTTGTTCTGCCCATTCCCGTGCTGCGTAACGTGCAAGAAGAAAATTTAAAATAGCAGCCAATATAGCAGCAGTCCAGCTAATGGCAAAACCATACCATAGACCAAAAACGATCACGTTTGCCCCGGCTAACAACACAAAGGGCACCACAGGAAAAAAGGTCTGAAACATGATAGCTCCCATGGAAATAAACAATGCAATCCAACCATAAGATTGAATGATTTGAGCAATTTGGTCTATATTGCCTGTCCGTAATAAATGACCTATGTCTGTCTGCAATACAAGGGCAATTACTAAGATGAGAAAGAGGATGGTTGTCAGAATCCGTTTCAAATCCTATACCTCCTCTTTTTAATGTGCATAATTATCATCATTATACCATTTTATTAGAAGAGATTAATCATTATCCATTGATGCTACAATAATCTTATTACGCCCTACGCTTTTTGCCTGATAAAGAGCAGCGTCCGCACATTGGAAAAGGTTTTCCACACTAATATATCGATCGTTACGATTCCAAAAGGATAATCCACTGGAAATAGTAATCTGGGGTTTTGTACGATCCATCACTCGTTTACGTATCCGTTCTGCAACATCCAGGGCTTTGTCGATTTTAACCCGGGGCAAGTAAATCGCCAATTCTTCTCCACCCCATCTAGTAGCTACATCTGAACTGCGTATAGAATCATGCAGGATATCAGCTACTTGTACCAGAATTTCATCACCTACTTGATGACCATAGGTATCATTTACATTTTTGAAGAAATCAATATCGATTAAGATTAATGAACCATATTCGTCTGTTGCCTGAGATGATGTCACATAATCATATAAATACTTACGGTTATATAATCCAGTAAGATTATCAATTACGACCAATCGTTCAACCTCAGCATGAAGAGAAGCATTGGTCATGGCTAGATTCATATGTTGGGCTAATATCTCCAATAATTTGTAATCATCAAATGTGAAAAAGTTGGTCCGTGAATCCATTACCAGGATTGCTCCTTCCACTTTTCCCCCATCTACTAAAGGAACCCCAACAAATGATTGGTATCCCCTAAACAACGGCTCTCCTTCACCTGTGGGAAGGTCTGCTATAATAATTGGCTCTGTTTTTTTATTCAAGTTTATTAATCTATTCCACCGTTTCCCTACAATCTGTCCCAGGTGTTTCTCATCTGTAGATGCCTGAATAATAAAGGAGTCCCCTTCTTCCGACTTGCGCAGGATACAACAGTACTCTGCACCATAGGTTTCAATTAATTTACCAGTTACAAATTTCAATACATCCTTTAATTTAAGGCTTTTATTTAACTGTTGGGTAATTTCATTAATTAACAACAATTCCCGAATCATATTTCTCGTTTGATAATATAATTGGGCACTTTCAAAAGCAGTTCCGGCTGTATCTGCTAGCATGGAAATATATTCGATATCCCGTTTTTGTAACGTAATGGGCTCAGGGGCATGGAATTCGATGACCCCATAGACGCCTTGTTTGCCACGTAAAGGAGCAGCAAGTGTAAGAGCACGTTCTCCTAAAGATTTTTTTACGATGGTTCTTGCTTCCATATACGCCTGTACACTTACTTCACTTTCGTCAGATTGGAAAGTAAATTGCTTCACAGGCAGTTGTGTTGAACAGGAATCATGGGATAACCACAATTCCGCCTGTAATTCAGGGTACATGTACTTTACATTTTCTACGATGGCATGCAACACCTCATTAACATCTATGGAGGAATGAATTTTCTTCGTCACCTGATACAGACGGTCTCGTTTTTCATGATCCCGTTCAATACGAAGCAGTGTCAGTACTTTATTAAGGGCGGAAGCTACTTCTTTTAATAATTTAAAAATAAATTGTTTCTCGTATTCAAATAACCCTTTATCACCTTCGGATAATATGGCTATAATTCCAAGAGTATTACCCGAGTGAATAATTGGGAAAATGAAAAATTGATCGATAATCTGAAGGGGCTCCTTGTTTTTATCAAAGGATTTCAATAGTTTTTCATATAAAATGTCATTTTCCGCTAATAAATTGGTTTTAAAAACATCCAGGGATAATACGTCTGAAGACCATTGGGATTCAATTTTCCTTTGTTCCCGATTAAATATGGCCGCTATACATTCTTTGCCCCCAAGAATCTCTGCAATGCGATTTACAACAGTAGAAAGAACATAATCCAATTCAAAGCTTTCATTCATTTCATAAACAATGGATGCCACCTGTTCGTTATAATAAGACTCCCATCCCATATGTAGGGAATAACGAAAGCCTTCTAGAAAAGCAATACATTGTTCATAAAGAACATCAACAGACACAGATAGCCCTAAATAGCCGATAACCAGCTTTTCTTGGAAAATAGGGACGCACACAATTCTTGAATGGTCGCCAGGTTGAATCTGACTGTGCAAATCCTCTACATAATAGGAATTTAGTAACGGATATTCAGGAAAACCTATTTTCTTATGGACAAGCACTTTCCCTGTAACATCCAGGATAAAAAACCATCCATTTTTACAAATAAAGGAGTCGGGAGAAAAATAGTTCATGGAATTTCGAAAAACATATGCGAGCTTTTTATGATGTTGATTTTTCATCATGGCCTCTTCCTGTACATTCGGAAAATTTGTTGTTATATTCTTCACTAAATTGCCCTCTTTCTATTTCCCATCTTCCCTACTCATTCTCTTTATCAAGTAAATGTTGATGATCATTAACCAGATGAATATGCCACTCACCGTTAAATTCCAAATGGGTTAATGAAGTATTCCCTAATTTTGTAATTCCCGTTCCAAGGGTTCCTTTACTAATTTCATGAATGATTGAATTGATTAACCCTCCATGGCTAACAATCAGTACATGCTCCCCCTCTGCCTCGTTAACAATCGATTGAAGACAAGACATCCCTCTACTCTTCATAGATTGAAGAGATTCAACACCGAATGCAGAGCCTTCTTTTAACTTAGACTGAATTAAGGTATACTCCTTCCCTTCTAATTGGCCAAAATGGCGTTCTCGTAATTGTGTATACGTATTAACTGTTAGTCGTTTGTTCCCTGCAATGATTTCCGCTGTATGTCTGGCCCTCTGCAAATCACTTGAGCAAACATAGTGGATGGATGACTCTTTCAACCTGTTTGCTAACAATCTGGCTTGTTCTATTCCTTCTTCGTTAAGAGGGATATCACTATGCCCCTGTATTAAACCTTTTTTATTCCACTCCGTTTCGCCATGGCGAACAAGGTAAACGTGTTTAGAATTTTTAATTATATTCATTCATTCCTTCATCCCAGTTTATTTTGTCTATATTATAAGGGATTTTGTACTAAGTTTGAATGGATTACTTCCAAATTTTTATTATTCGACAGTATTTTACAAATGTCGCTATCCGTTGATTTTAAAGAGAACCTGAACAATGAAAAAGAGGTCCTCTTTAAGGACCTCTTTTTCACACTTATATTTCAATTTCTTTATTATTATTTATTGCCATGTTCCATATCAAATACTTGTTGTACGTCTTTATCCCCGCGTCCAGAGATATTGACAATAAGGGTCTGATCTTTCGAGAGTGTTGGGGCAAGCTTCATGGCATAGGCAACAGCGTGAGAGCTTTCTAAAGCTGGAATAATCCCCTCGATCATGGATAATTGATGGAACGCATTTAAAGCCTCTTCATCAGTAATTGATACGTATTCAGCTCTGCCAATGGATTTATAGTAACTATGTTCTGGACCAACACCAGGATAATCAAGACCTGCGGCAATGGAGTGGGCTTCACCTACACCGTCTTCCCCATCACCTTTCAGCATAAAACATTTGAATCCATGGATAACACCTGGTTCCCCTTTACTTAAAGAAGCGGCATGTTGTCCTGAAGCTAATCCCCTTCCACCTGGCTCAACCCCTACAATCTTAACATCCTGATCGTCAAAGAAAGGTGCAAATAAACCAATGGCGTTACTGCCGCCACCAACACAGGCGACGATATAATCAGGTAATCGCCCTTCTTTTTCCAAATGCTGTGCTCGAGCTTCTTGACCAATAATGGATTGGAAATGTCTAACAATCGTTGGGTAAGGATGGGGACCTACGGCAGATCCAATAAGATAGAATGTATTTGTATAATTCGTAGCGTAATCGATTAATGCTGCATCCACAGCTTCTTTAAGGGTCCGTGCACCCTCCGTAACAGCGACAACTTTGGCCCCTAACAATTCCATTCGAAAAACGTTTAACGCCTGGCGACGGGTGTCCTCCTCGCCCATATAAACGACGCATTCCATACCAAATAAGGCACAGGCTGTTGCCGTTGCTACCCCATGTTGTCCTGCCCCTGTTTCCGCAATGATTCGCTTGGCCCCCATTCTTTTTGCCAAAAGAACTTGTCCAAGCACATTATTAATTTTATGAGCACCTGTATGGTTTAAATCTTCACGTTTTAAGTAAATTTTCGCTCCGCCCATTTTTTCGGTTAAACGTTGTGCAAAATATAATGGGTTAGGACGACCAGCATATTCTTTTAAATAGTAATTTAATTCTTCATTAAATGATTCATCATCTTTGTATTTTTCAAAGGCAGCTTCTAATTCGTCCAGGGCTTTTTGTAATGGTTCAGGTACAAAACTCCCCCCGAATTCTCCAAAATAACCTTTTTCAGTTGTTTGTTCCATCTCTGAAAACTCCTCTCAGCTAGTCAGTTTGCTAATTTAAGAGTTATTTTACTATAATTAAGGTTAGGTTTGAATAAAGAAAAATTGGATATCCCTATTCTTGACTTTTATTCGAAACCAGGTATAATATATTCTTATGTGTGTGATATAGGGTAGCATTGATTTTAGGTAAAAACGCCAGACCTTAGTTTCTCCCCGAGGAAGATCAATTCCGGAGGAGCCGCGGCGGAAACGCTACCGTCCGAAAAGCGTGCAGTGAAAAGTAGAAACTATCCTGGTGGAAGTAAACACCTAATTAATCTTACAATAAAGGAGAAACGAAAACATGGCACGTTACACTGGCCCACGCCACAAATTAGCTCGTCGTCTTGGCATCTCTCTTGACGGAACTGGAAAAGACATTCAACGCAACTTCCCACCAGGACAACACGGACATGCTCGCCGCAAAATGAGTGAATATGCTCTTCAATTAACTGAAAAGCAAAAATTACGTCATATGTACGGTTTAATGGAAAAACAATTCGTTAAAACCTTCGAAGAAGCTGGCAAAATGTCTGGCGTACACGGCGAAAACTTCATGAAACTTCTTGAATCCCGTCTTGATAACCTCGTTTATCGTCTTGGATTCGCAACTAGCCGTCCAGGTGCTCGTCAATTAACTAGCCATGGACATATCACTGTAAACGGTAAAAAAGTAAACATTCCTTCTTACCGTGTAAAACCAGGCGATGTAATCGGCCTTCGTGAAAAAAGCCGTAACCTTGATATCGTAAAAGCATCTCTTGAAGCTCGCGCTTATCTTCCTAACTACATCAGCTTTGATGACAGCAAAGTGGAAGGTACTTATGTTCGTCTTCCTGAAAGAGATGAGCTTCCAGCTGAAATTAACGAAACCTTTATCGTTGAGTACTACTCTCGTTAATTATAATCGTTTATTAAACAGCCTAAACAAAACCCTAGAAATGGTGACACCATCATTTCTAGGGTTTTGTTATTTTTTGTAGTTAACATCAGACACTAATAACAAAAAAAGACATCCCTTACTATAGGAATGCCTTCGTGTAATTATTATTTATTGAAGAGAAATTTTTGCGAATTTCCTTTTCCCTACCTGTATAACCATTCCATCTTCAAGGGCAATTCGATCATCCACAGATTCAACTTTTTCTTCATTGATTTTAACTGCACCTTGTTGCACCATACGGCGGCCTTCCCCATTCGAAGGAACCAGCCCTAAATCCGCAAGAAGTTTCACAATCCAAATGGATCCATCTTCTAAAGTATCTTTAGATACAACCTTTTCTGGAATATCCGTCGGTAATGCCCTTTGTTGGAACACAGTAACAAAATGCTTCTCTGCTTCATCCGCTGCTTCTTTTCCATGGTACATCTCAACAAAGGTACGGGCCAGGCGCATTTTCAAATCCCGTGGATGAAGTGATCCATTTTCTAACCCCTGTTTGATTCCCTCTAATTCTTCGGTTGAAATACTTGTCGCCAATTCGAAATATTTCACCATCAATTCATCAGGAATGGACATAGACTTGCCATAGATTTCATTAGGAGCCTCACTTACACCAATATAGTTCCCAAGGCTTTTGCTCATTTTTTGCACGCCATCTAAGCCTTCAAGAATCGGCAAGGTAATGGCGCATTGTGACTCCTGTCCAAATTCTTTTTGCAATTGGCGGCCCATCAGCAAATTAAACTTCTGGTCGGTTCCCCCTAATTCCACATCACTGTTTAGAGAAACAGAATCATACCCTTGCATTAAAGGATAAAAGAATTCGTGAACGCTAATAGGCAGATTGTTTTTATACCGTTTCTCAAAGTCATCTCGTTCTAACATGCGGGCTACTGTCACCTTGGAAGCAAGGCCTACTACATCTGTAAAATTCATTTTTCCTAGCCAATGACTGTTGTAAGAAACTTCAACCTTGCTCATATCCATAATTTTCGCGAATTGCTCAGCATAGGTTTTTGCATTGGCTAAAATTTGTTCTTCTGTTAATTGCTTTCTTGTTTCTGATTTGCCAGTTGGGTCTCCAATTCTCCCTGTAAAATCTCCAATAAGCAATTGAATGGTATGTCCCAATTCTTGAAATTGGCGCAACTTATGTAGAACAACGGTATGGCCAATATGGATATCTGGTGCAGAAGGATCAAGGCCTAACTTAATTTTCAAAGGGGTTCCCGTTACAACAGATCTCTCTATTTTTTTCCGTAATTCATCTTCAGGAACAATTTCAGCTACTCCTCTACGGATTACCTGTAGTTGTCTCTCAACTTCCTGTTTTTGTTCTTCATTTAGAATGTTTTTTTTCTCATCAATCATTTTATACCCTCACTCTCAATACAATAAATCCTAGATAGCTTGACTATTATTAAATCTAAAGAAAACTTGGCTGGCGCCAAGCCTTTAGGCGCAGGCGGCGGCCTTAGTTGCCCTTATGTCGATAAGACAAAATTTATAAATTCTTATCGACTAAAAAAAACACCCGTCTCATTGGACGAGAGAGAACACATTTTCAAATCCATTACAGGAAAAAACTTAGAAAAAGGCTAGTTTAAAAACATCATAACCGTAATGAGCAAGAAAATGCAAGAATATGTTCATACTTTCTTGTACAGTAAAAAAAACATCTTGTGATATACTATGAATAAGTCGAGGGGGGATGCTGGTATATATGGGTAAAACTACAGAAGACAAAAACACAAAAGCCGATAAAAAAAAGAAAAAGAATCTTATTTCAAAACGAATGAAATCGATTCTAAAAACCGTATCGGTCATTCTAGGTGCCGGATTTTTGCTTATCTGTGGAGCCGGTACAGGTTACGTTGCTTCTATTGTAAAAAACGAGCCAGTACGAACTTTTAGCAGTATTAAAGAAAAGGTAAATGATAATTCATTTACGACTAATGCGTATTTTCGGGATAACACCACAATTGGGCAACTTCAATCCCATGAAAATCGCTTTCCTGTAACATTAAATGAGGTATCACCTTACTTACTTAATGCCATTATTGCTACTGAAGATAAAAACTTCTATGAACATTATGGAGTGGACTTCTACGGTTTTTCCCGGGCTGTCTACCAACAAATTACTGGAGCTGATGTGAAAACGGGGGGAAGTACCTTAACACAACAGCTGGTAAAACAAACTTTCTTAACTCCAGAAAAAACGGCAACACGTAAAGTGAAGGAAATTTTTCTATCCTTTCGATTAGAACGAGCTTTAGAGAAAGATGAAATTTTAGAAGCTTATATAAATCGAATGTACTTTGGAAAAAACAATACTGGTTCTAACTTATATGGTGTTGAAGCTGCTGCTAAAGGTTATTTCGGCGTACATGCAAAGGACTTAACCCTGGCCCAGTCTGCTTATTTAGCAGGGATGCTCCAATTGCCAGGTAAGTATCTCCCTACTACTGAATCAGGATATAAAGCCGGGATGACCAGACAAAAAATCGTTTTGCAACGCATGTTAGAAACGGAGAAGATTTCCCAAAAGCAACATGATGATGCT
The DNA here is from genome assembly GCA_937874515.1 of uncultured Paenibacillaceae bacterium. Classification (GTDB taxonomy): domain Bacteria; phylum Bacillota; class Bacilli; order Aneurinibacillales; family Aneurinibacillaceae; genus CALNBV01. Next base: position 12,889 of record CALNBV010000197.1, read on the forward strand.
ATCAAAGTAAATTTAAAGAGTCAGTTAAAAACAACACAAATTAAGGTATTTGATGAATACCCTTACCTTCATGAAGAGATCTTTAGAAGAGCTGCTGAAATCTTAGTCGATGAAGCAATTGCTAAAAATCCTGCATTAAAAAAGGATAGCCGTGCTGCCCTGATTGAAGATAAGAAGTTAGAAGTACAAAATGGCGGTTATCACATTTATACCACTATTGATAAAAATGTATACGAAACTATGCAAAATATTGGGCAAAACCCATCTAACTTTAGTGGAAACAGAAAAGGTTTTCCCGAACAAGTTGGTGCTGTGATGATTAACAACAAAACAGGAGCCATTCTGGGGATGTTAGAAGGCCGAGGGTATGAACAAGGCGCTTACAACCGTGCTACCATGGCAA
>CALNBV010000198.1 GCA_937874515.1 uncultured Paenibacillaceae bacterium
AGGAGCACTGGTCATTGTCTCCCATGACCGGGCTTTTCTCGATGCCCTTTGCACTACCGTTTGGGAGATTCATGAAGGACAGGTTAAAGAATATAAAGGCAACTATTCCGACTATGAGAAACAAAAAGAAAGGGAGAAGGGGCAACAACAGTCGGCTTATGAACAATATCAGGCCAAGAAAAAACAGTTGGAAGAAGCATTAAAATTAAAAGAACAAAAAGCAGAACGGGCAACCAAAACCCCAAAAAAGGTAAGCCCATCAGAAGCCAAAATCACCGGGGCGAAACCTTATTTTAATAAGAAACAAAAGAAGTTGCTAAAAACAGCCAAAGCCATTGAAACTCGATTAGAAAAACTAGAAAAGGTAGACAGGGTAAAAGAAGCTCCGCCACTGAAAATGGATTTACCCCATGCAGATACTTTTAAAGATCGGATTATTCTACGGGTACAGGATGTAAAAGGGGTCATTGGCAAACGGGTTCTCTGGAATAAAACTAGCTTTTATGTACGTGGAGGGGATAAACTGGCCATCATCGGCCCTAATGGCTGCGGCAAAACCACCCTTATTAAAAAGATCATCAACCAGGAGGAAGGAATCACTGTTTCACCTTCTATGAAAATGGGCTACTTTAGCCAAAACTTAAATATCCTGGATGTGGAAACGACCATTTTAGAAAATATGAAAACCACGTCCAAACAGGATGAAACCTTTATTCGGACTGTCCTGGCGAGACTTCATTTCTTTCGGGAGGATGTATACAAAAAGGTTGGAGTATTAAGTGGGGGAGAACGGGTAAAAGTCGCCCTTGCCAAATTATTTGTAAGCGATATTAATACTCTAATTCTCGATGAACCTACAAATTTTCTTGATATTGAAGCAGCAAGTGCCCTGGAATCTTTATTGAAAGAATATGAAGGAACAATCATCTTCGTCTCCCATGACCGGCGATTCATTGAAAACATCGCCACACGAATCCTGGCTATTCGCAATAAAGAGATTGAAGTATTTGAAGGAACCTATCAACAATTTAAAGAGGAACAGGATCAACCCCCGAAAAAACGAAATACTACGGAGGAGCAAGTGCTTGTCCTGGAAACAAAACTATCAGAAGTACTTAGCCGATTAAGCATAGAACCCAGTGAAGAGTTGGAAAGGGAGTTTCAGAGGCTTTTAAAAGAAAAGCGGGAATTGGATGGGAAGGGTTGACGGAGGTCAAATTTACTTTGCGTATAAAGGAATCTTTCCCCTTGGCATAGAATTTGCTATATAGAGAGGAGTGCTGAAGAGAGATGAGATTTGATGAATTTATTCTTGAACAAGTGTTTGAAACTAGGTCTATTAAAGTAAGCAAAGAAGAAATTATGTCTTTTGCAGATCAATTTGATCCTCAGTATATGCACTTGGACGAAGAAAAAGCGAAACAGGGTCGGTTTAAAGGAATTATCGCCTCAGGACTGCACACGTTAAGCCTTTCCTTTAGATTGTGCATTGATGTGGGAATGTTTGGTGAAGAGGTGATTGCGGGAACAGGGATTAACAATCTACGATTCATCAAACCTGTTTTTCCTGATGATACCCTTTATGCCTTTATAAAAGTGATTGATAAGAAAAAAACGAAAAACAATGCAGGGATTGTGACGATGCTAGTAACCTCCTTTACCAATGAAGGGGAGAAGGTTCTGGAGTTTGAAATGTCTGCTTTGGTATCTTGCACTTAAAGAATTTATCAAATTCTTATAGTATAAGGGCAACTAAGGCGGGCTGCGCCAGCCAAGTTTTCTTTATTAAGTAAGAATAATTGAATATTCGTGTAATAAAGGTGTGAAATCTTTGGATTTCGCACCTTTTTGATTTTTCGTTGAGTTGTAACGGGGATAGTGAAGAGCTAGAAAGGGAATTATCCGGCATTGTATGGAGATATGCAACCCCCTTATAGCTAACATTATTCTTTCTACTATAAGGGGGGAAGTTAAAAAGTTTAAATGATACTTGAAATATACGGTACAACCAATTCGTGTTTTAATCCTTGTGTATGCCTGGCTGAATCTCCCGGTCTAGGGGAGTAATCCACAATTTCATTAGTTTGGGTATTTAAATAAAAGTGGAGGTTTGCATTTAAACCGTTAAACCGTTCTTTATAAAAATTTAACCCCTTTTTTTTGCCCCCCCAAACATACCACACAAAAGGAAAATGACGTGATTCAGTATCGCAAATAATTGGGTTTGGATAATCTCCAATTTTTCGTATAGCCTGAGAGAGCTCTTTATCACAAATATAAAGTAAATTTAAAACCTGAATATAGGAATTTTTCTGTATAGGCTTTTCTGAATGTTGATATGCCTTGGTAAAAATACTTCTTACTGTAGGCAAAAGATTATCCCCATCCAAAACTATTTTTTGTAAAGACGTATTGTTAGATGAGGAAGGAATAGCTGATCCGGGATTTTTGCCTACAATTGCCCCAATACATAAATCATTGTCCGATGGATCTGAGGTTAAATTTAAATAAATTCGCGTGTCAAATCTAAAAGTATTGTTACTTATCTGTTTAAACTTCGCCCAATAATAACTCAAAAATATCCCCTCCACATTCATCAGTTCGATATTTTTTATTAAACCATACCCTGTATTCAAATATTTGAGCACTTATTGACATTAAATATGGGGTATCCGAAAATACCCCGTTAATATAGTTGTATCATTTTAATGGCTTCTTCTTTAACTTTATCCGCAAGAAATTTTGGCGATATTACTTTTGCATCGCTCCCCCAAGTAAGTATCCAACGGATTAAACCCTCACTAATAGCAGCATTGACTTTGATTGAAAATGAATAATCATCTACTTGTCGGATGACTACATCTTTCCCGAAACGATCAATCACAACATTAACAAGCTGATTCTGAAAATGTATTTCCACATTTTCATTACCCCCGGGATACATAAGAAACACCTTTTTCATGTGATTAGTAATGTCAAAATCCAATGGGATAAAAGTATCCTCAGAGATTAAAACTTTCCTCATACGGTCAACCCTAAAATGTTTGATTGCATTATCCTTAACCTCCTGGGCGACAAGGTAATAGTAGTCGTTATACCAAACCAAACCTAATGGGATAACATCATAAATCTTTCCATGATGTCGTAGAACAAATTTTTTGTTTATGTTGTAATTTCCATATTGAAAGGTGATTCTTCTTTTCTTGCTAATCGATGTATGTATATTATCAATATGATATCTAACCTGTTCATTCTGAGCTTTAACCGAGGGGTCCACTGTAATTTGGTTATGTAATTTTTTAGCAAGATGTGTACTTGTTAAGGATTTAATTTTTTCAATTAATTGAGTTGATTCTTCTGGCGTAATAAACCTTGCTGAGGAAACAGCATCAACTAGCATTCGAAGTTCATGTATTTCAAATTTTCGATCTTGATATCTATAAACTACTTTGTTATTCTCCACTACATTTTTCTCTATATTTATATTGCAATTTCTTAATTCCTCAATTGCATTTTTTACAGTATTTTTTGTTACATGGTAATCGCTCCCGAAAGAAATTTTCAGCTGGTTAATTATATCCAATAATGATAACTCGTGATTTTCATCCGTATTTTTAAGTAATATGTCCTTTATTTCCATTATTCTTTTTATATTGCTGACATCTCTCATTTCAAAGTCATCTCCTTTCAGTATCAATTTCTTTATAGAAGTAAAACTTCCTTTTTATCTAAACACTGATTCAGTACTGTAGAACTGTTGTTAAGGCTTTTTATAATGTATGAACTAATTATTGAGAACGCTAAGAATAACCATTTGTTGCATTTTAATAGGGAGAAGAATAAAAAAATGATTTTGCCGAAATATTGTATGATGAAGAGGGTAGAAGTATAATAATGCCCTTTTACTGTTCTTCCATTATAATCGGTTTTATGATAGAAATATTAAAAAAAGGAATGACATAAGAAATGGTAATAAAAAAGGATATCCATTGGAATGATACGATTGGACGTAATGATCCATGTCCATGTGGAAGTGGGAAGAAGTATAAAAAATGTTGCATGAACAAAGTGGAAATCAAAGTGGAATTAGGGTCTTTCGTGGGCCGAGGATACGGTTACTTGATTCAAGAGGACTCGATTTCAGCTTGTAATGAGTGGCTGAAAGCTTTTGATCTTTTAAAACTACAGATTTCTCCTGAAATCAAGTCGATTTCCGATGGGGATAAACAATTTCCTCAGTTAATGGAACCACTTTTCAATTGGTGCCAGGATTTAGAGGAAGAACTGGTGAATGCGGCCCATGAAGATAAGTCTTATTATGAAAAATTAATACAGTATGTTGATGAGTTCTGTGCTCAATTTCCCGAATCTGATGCCAGCATTCTTTTAAATATGAAATTAAATCGCGCCGAAGCCTTTTTTGGATTAGAGAATGAAGAAAAAGGGGATGCAGCCTTTGAAGAAGTAATTAAGGAATATCCTCACAGTATCTGGGGTTATGTTAGATGGGGAGATATGTACGGTCTGTTTTGCGATGATCAAATGGATAAAGAAAAAGCAGAACAAATTTACCGCAGAGCTCTAAATGTTAAGTTGGATGAAGGTGAAGAGGGAAGACAGGAAATTCTAGAGAGAATCCAGGGGTTAGATCAGATAAACCGTAGCGATTTGTTTTAGAAGTTAGAAAAGAAAATTGGATAGGTAAGTTTGATGAACCATAAGGAGGGGGACTACCCTTCCTTTTTTTATAACAGCTAATTAACAACAAAATGTATCAATTGATTCATAAATATTGTAAAATGGCATATAATATAATACCATTGTACTATAAAGAGGTGGTACAATGAATCATCATTATAATCAAAATTATACCATTGAGCAAATTATGTCTGTTTTGCAGACCATACAGGATTGTGTAAGAGAGAGCCGATATATTATCGCAAAGAACAAGAATAGACAGGAAAATATCGATTTTATAAAGGATTACAATTTTTCGAGTAAAAGGCAAAAGGAGATTCTTTTAAAAATTAAGCCTAAGGATTTTTGTCATTCACTTCAAAATACAAAATTAGGATATGAGTATGAGGTCCTATATGTTTTTTGCCCACAGATTTTACTTTATAACTTTGAGGGTAATGAGGAGTGGGTAGATATTTACACTAAATTTAATATTATAGACCTTAATGAAGGGAAGCGTGTGGTGGTTATTTCATTTCATAAGCGTAACAAGCCAATCAATTACCTGTTTCGGTAAAGGTTGGGGGTGAAAGGAGGAAACTTTATGAAAAAGAATATGACTTTCTGTGAAGAATGTAGAAAAGATGTTACCTATACTGTGGAAATTGTTACTATGAAGGGTACATTAAAAGGGGAAGAATATAATTATTCCGGAAAGAAAGCCACATGTGACGAATGCGGTTCTGAGGTTTATGTTGCTGAAATAGATGATTACAATCTAAAAGCATTGTACGATGTTTATCGAAACAAAAATGATATTATTTCTCTTGAAAAAGTTTTGGAAATTCCGCAAAAATACAACATTGGAAAACGCCCTCTATCCTTGCTTTTGGGTTGGGGAGAAATGACCTTTACCCGGTATTGCGATGGGTATATG
>CALNBV010000199.1 GCA_937874515.1 uncultured Paenibacillaceae bacterium
TTGACCAGTAGTAGTGGTAAATCCGGTTACGGTCAAAATTGTATCTTCGCAGTTTACCACGCCTAATTCCATTGTTGCCGACGTTGAAGAAACAATTTTGACCGTAACCGGATTTACCACTACTACTGGTCAACGATTAAAAATTGATTATTCTACAGAAATCCAATATGCATTTACAGCTGGTCTATTAGGAGCAACAGTTACGATCTTTATGAGACTTTATCGTGGGGCTTTTCCAGGGGGAACTCTTTTAATCGAACAAAGATCGGCTAGAAACTATACGGCAAGCCTTGCTGTAAACGAACGGTATATTTTAGCGAATACTTTTGTAGATGCCCCGCCAGCAGGAACAACACGATACACAGTTACAATTGAAATTTCCGTAAATGGTTCTGCACAAAATGGAGCAATTAATATTCTCTTTTTCAGTTAAATCACTAAATTTATTTCCGTATAAAAAATTATAAAACTTTCCTTATTTACCATTTAATTACCTTTAAATGATTCAGTAACACGAATCCTCTTTCGTTAATACAATATGAAACAACCCTCTTGTTTTTATTGAAACATAGGGGTTGTTTTTTTTCGTATAAGAAAGTATAAAACTTTCTTATACGTGTAAGTGCAGCTAAGGCTGCCACCATCGCCTAAAGCCAAGTTTTCTTTAGAGCTAGTATTAAAAGAATCATGGTATAGAATCCCTAAAAAAAACAAAGTCATTTTCAATAGGAGTACAAGCATATACTTTCAGCATAAATGAAAGGGGGGTGTCCATGAAAAACTTAATTATAAATAGTGGATTTGAAACAGGCACATTAACCCCCTTTACTGGAACAAATGTATTAATTCAATCTAATTATAGCCATTCAGGCCAATTTTGCGTCCTTCTTCCTGGAGGGGAAAGAGAATCCCAGCTTATGCAATCTGTCTCCATTAATCCGGGGTCACAGCTGCAATTGAAGGTTTCCCTCGCAAAGGCAGAACCGAAGCCTGCCCCTCCCATAACAATCGCTATTGCATACCACACCTCAACCTTTGTTTTTATTGACTATGGACTTAAAAAGGAAATCCAATATAATCAACTGCCCTACGTTCTTGGAGAAAGTTGGTTAGAGTTTATACAAAATCCCATCCCTTCCCCCACCAATGCCGCCTATGCCCAGGTACTCATAACTAAACCATGTGCATATGGAACATCTGATTTTTTAATCGATGATATTCAACTGATAGATCTAGGCGTTGAAAATGATTCACGTACCAGAACGTCCTCTGATCAACTAGTCAAACCAATGCAATTATCAGGCTTAGAATTGCTGGTGCCTAATATAATTGGAGCCACTGGAGTAACCGGAGTGACGGGACCCATGGGAATCACAGGAGCCACAGGATTTACTGGCCCTACCGGAGCCACGGGACCACAGGTATCTGCCACCTATGGGCAAATCTATAAAACCACAACTCAGGCGGTAGCAAGCGGGTCCGCTGTCACGTTTAATGGGAATGCCAATCTATCGGGGATTAGCCATACATCTCCTTCAGAAAATATTGTGGTGAATACAGGGGGGACCTATTTTATTTCTTTCTCAGTGACCGTCCAATCCGCAGCACTTTCTGCCAAGGCCCATGCTTTCGCCATCTTTAATAATGGCTCAATTGTTGCTAACACCAATTATGGCATTACAACCCCAGGGATTAGCCTTACAGCAACTGGAGATTATCAGGTAACGGGTTCTGCCATCATTGTGGTTTCCAGTGGGAATACATTAACCCTGGTGAACACAACGGGTGCTTCAATCAACTTGCCAACTGGAATAGGAACCCAAACCGTTGTAAATGCATCGGTGGGCCTTTTCCGTATTTCCTAATCATATAATTCAGAGTAAATAGGAGTAAAAAAATAATGGAAAATTTATTGATAAACAGTAGTTTTGAAACAGGATCCACAGCTCACTTTACCGAAAAAAATAGTTCAATCACATCGTTATATCATCATACAGGCAAATTTTGTTGCCTCTTTCCTGGAGGGAATAACCCTTCATATTTACTTCAATCAGTCCCCATTCGCCCAGAGGTACAATTAAAATTAACCCTTTTCCTGGCAAAGGTTGGGGAAAACCCGGGACCTCTTGTGACCTTAACCCTTGGTTATCAAACAGTAACGTTTAAATTCATTGAATATGGTTTAAAGGTGGAAATAAATAGTAATGAATTACCCGATATAATTCAGGGGAATTGGTTAGAAGTATCTCAAACCATTCAACCTCCCCCACCCAATGCAGCCTATGCCCAAGTGATGATCACTAAACCAGGTAAAACGGGTTCTGCAGATTTATTAATTGATGATATCCAATTATGGGATACCCATGAAATAGATGCTGTCCATGGAGGCACGGTAGAGAAATTGAATAAAGCCCCTCAATCCCCTCAGCAGGTGAAATTAATGCAATTAACGGGATTAGAGTTGCTTGTACCCAATGTAGTTGGAACAACCGGTGCAATAGGTGCTACTGGTCCTATAGGTGTAACGGGGGCTTCAGGTTTTACAGGAATCACAGGTGCTACCGGTCCTCCTGTAACCACAACCTACGGCCAAATCTATAATACCGCCAATCAATCTGTAACGAGTGGGTCTGCCATTACCTTTAATGCCAATGCCCATCTTTCGAATATCACCCATACAACCTCCACAGGGAATATTGTCGTAAGTACAGCTGGAACCTATTACGTTACATTCTCAGTGACGGGCCAATCTGTTATCCTTTCTGCCAAACCCCTCGCTTTTGCCATTTATAATAACGGGACACTGGTTCCTAATATGAACTTTGGTATAACCTCCCCTTCCGTTAGTCTCACCACAGGTGATTATCAGGTGAACGGTTCTGCTATGGTATCCGTTGCCAGTGGAGATACATTAACCTTAAGGAATACAACCGGTGCTACCATTACTTTGCCTACAGGGATTGGAAACCAAACCGTTATAAATGCATCCGTAACCTTAGTGCGCCTTACCTAAAAATGAATCCCCAAATAGATTTTCGGGGGTTCATTTTTATTCTATCCCTGAATATATTGTTTTCGGGCCCATTTCCCCCTGGTCTAAATCATATTTGGGAAAGAAGGGATTGGACATTTGATTACAATAAGCTTATGTATGATTGTAAAAAATGAAGAGAATAACCTCCCTCGCTGCCTCAATTCCATAAAGGATTTAGTGGATGAAATCGTTATTGTTGATACAGGTTCCACAGACAAGACCGTTGAAATTGCTCAACAATTTACAGAACGGGTTTTCCACTTTACCTGGGTAAATAGTTTTGCGAAAGCAAGAAATTACGCTTTTAGTTTAGCAACCCAAGAATATATATTATTTTTAGATGCGGACGATGTCTTACTGGAGGAAGACCGTAAGAAGTTTAAGCAGTTAAAAGAAACACTAGACCCTGCTGTAGACGGGGTTTCTATGATTTATCAAACAGGATTTGACCAATATGGAAATGTTACCTTACGCTATCGAAGAAATCGGTTAACCAAAAGAGAAAAGAAATTTCAATGGATTGGAGATATTCACGAGTATTTAGATGTACGGGGTTTCATTATCAATTCAGATGTAGCAGTGACCCATAAAAAAGAAGGAAAACAAGAGTCTAGGGGCAGGAATCGAAGTATTTTTGAAGAGAAATTAGAACGTGGGGATGTTTTTACAGAACGGGATTATTTTTATTATGGCAATGAACTGAGAGAGCATGGTCATTATCAAAAATCCATTGAAAATTACAAGAAAAGCCTGGAGATTAAAGAAGGATGGGCAGAAGATAAAGTCTTTGCCTGTATTTATATGGGGGATTGTTATCGATTATTGGAAAACCTGGATGAGGAGCGGAATTCATTGCTCACTAGTTTTCATTATGGTCCCCCACGGGCTGAGGCCGTGTCTCGCCTGGGATATAATTTTCTGCAACGGCAAGAGTATCGCACAGCGATATTCTGGTATGACCTTGCGACTCGGTTAAAACCAGATCCTGACCAATTGAGTTTTAGTTTCCCTGCCCTTTCTACCTGGTATCCTCATTTACATATGTGTGTAGCCTATTTTCGGTTAGGAGAATACGAAAAGGCCTACGTGCATAATGAGGAAGCGCGAAAATATCGCCCCGAAGACCCGAGTATCCTTCATAATAAAAAAATGCTAGAAGAAAAATTAGGGCTTCAGCCATCATAAGCTGAAGCCCCTTTTTTCGCCTCCAGAGGTTAATTTACTTTTTAATCGGAAACAACTAACCTATAGACAAGGAGGCGGTTATAATCAATGTATACATTGATGTGGAGGGAATTTTTCTCCCTATTAAAAAGCTTTAAATCCATCGCAGTGGTGGCTTTTTTTATACTTGTAACCTTTATCATTTCACGTTTTCTTGGCAAGTTGCCTTATCAATTTGCCCTGGGAAATACGTCCCCTTTCTTATTAAGCATACGCTTTTTAGTAGGGGCCTTTGGTTTTTTATTTGGGTTGGCGTTATCCCATGATATATTAAATCGGGAAATGGAGAGTCAAACCATTCGCTATCTGGTAACGAAAACCCCGCGTATCAATTTAATTGCAGGCAAAAGTTTAGGAATTTATTTATTTTGGATCTTTAGTGTCACTGTATCATTTATCATTATTAGTTATTATGCGAAGTCATTCTTCCTGTTCAGTTATATTCAATTGCTTAGTTTCATGGCTTATGTGGTGGGATTTACCATAATGTTGTCCTTCTTTATAAAAAAAACCACCTATTCCATGTTTATTAGTGTTATACTAGGCATTCTCATCCCTGCTCTTGGTGCCTATGTGACCGCAATCAAGATTGATTGGGATACCTTAATCTTTACATTGCCCGTAAATAATGAAACAGGAAATCTCCTTGTGTTTATCCCGTATTTTTTGAAATTTATCTTACCCTATTATTATTTTTCCTTCGATAGTGCCTTATCGTTGATTCCCTTTTTTCTAGGGGTTTTATTTATCATACTTGTCATCATCCTTTTTAAAAGGAGTGATTTATAATGAAAGTAATAGAAGTAAAGAATTTAAAGAAAAAATTCGGCGACAAATTAATTGTTAAGGGGCTTACTTTTGATGTCTATGAAGGGGAAATTTTTGGTTTTATTGGCCGAAATGGTGCGGGGAAATCAACAACTGTGAATATGTTGACGGGGATTTCTTATCCTTCAGAAGGAAATTGTCACATTCTTGGGCAGGAAAATATTGACCTGGTGAAAAAGGATATAGGAGTAATGCCTGATGCAGCGAATTATTACTATGAAATGACTGCCCTTGAACATTTGAAATTTTTTGCTGGTGTAAAAAAGATAAAACCAACTACAATAGAGTTGATGAATATTCTTAAAGCTGTAGGCTTGGAAGGGAATGAAAGAAAGAAAGTAAAAGCATTCTCCTTTGGTATGAAGAAGAAATTAGGTGTAGCCCAGGCTTTAATTGGCAATCCCAAAGTTCTTTTTTTGGATGAGCCTACGTCAGGATTAGATATTCAATCCTCCTTAGAAATTCAACAGTTAATCCTAGACATGGCTAAGGAAAAGAGGACGATTTTTATGACTTCCCACAACCTGGCGGAAGTTGAGAAAATATGCTCTCGTATTGCGATTATTGAAGATGGCGTTATTAATAAATATGGATCGATGGAAGACCTTCAGAAGAAATATACCAATGAACAACTGGTTTCCATTGAACTTGGACAGATCCCTCAGAACATAGTGGAGAAAATGACGGAGATCTTATCACCCTTTGTCATTGAAACCCATTACAAGGAAGGGTATCTGTATTGTAGAATTGAGGACCGAAACTTAACGCCCAAAATCATATTTGCTCTTAGTAAAGAAGAAATTGAGATTTTTGAAGTGAAGCAGGAAAAGGCAACATTAGAAGAAATCTTCTTAAAGTAGAAAAACCTTGATGTATATTTTGTGGAGGTTTTCCCATGCAGAAAAGCTATAGTATTTGGATCATCGCATTTCTTTCCATTATCCTTGCATCGATTACTTTTTATCAAGTGGTAACTGCGGTTTTTTCAGAGAACAAATTTAGCTCATTGGAACAGGTACAGCAGTTTATTCAAACCCAACCGGAAGTTACCATGTACAAGGATTTTAATGAGAAATTCGAAGGTCCCATACCAGAAAATGAAATTCATCATACGTATGCTGTCTTTAATAATCATGGGAAAAAAATCAAATTTATTTGGTTAGAATTTGAGGACAATAAAAAGGCGAAAGAATATTACCTTTTATATAATCAAAGATTTGAGGATCAAACCATATTAAATGATTTAGAGAGAACCTTCTTTGATGATTATTCCTATCGTACATTAGTGCTCCAGGAAGTGAAAATCTTTTGTTACCAGAATAAAAAGTGGGTCATGATTATGGAAGGTGAGAATGATGAGGTTACAAATTTATGGAACCTCTATTTGAAAACTTTATAAAGGGGGCTTCACCATGGATGAGGATGTAACGAAAAAAAAGGTGAAAGAGCAATTTGCTAAAAATGCGCAAAAGTACGTTGATAGTGAATCTCATGCCAAAGGGATGGATTTATCCCTGATGATCCAATGGTTACAACCTGAATTCAACTGGGATGTCCTGGATGTTGCTACAGGGGGAGGTCATGTTGCCAAAACCCTGTCTCCTTTCGTTCATCATGTATACGCTACAGATTTAACAAAGGATATGTTAGCCAATACGGCCCAGTATTTAAAGCAGGAGAGAAATATCCAATTTGTTCTGGCAGATGCTGAAGTATTGCCCTTTTTGGATGAGGCCTTTGATTTGGTAACCTGCCGCATTGCAGCCCACCATTTTCCTTACCCAGAAAACTTTATCAAAGAAGTAGCCAGAGTATTAAAACCAGGTGGACTATTTTTTTTCATTGACAATGTTTCCCCAGATGATGGGGAAAAAGCTGATTTTTTCAACACCTTTGAAAGGTTACGGGATGGTAGCCATGTTCGTTGTTTATCCATAAAGGAATGGAAACAGCTCTTTAGGGACTTTGCTCTGATTGCAATCAAAGAAAATCAGCGAAAGAAAAGGTTGAATTTCTCCCAATGGGTTGACCGGACCGTAAGTAGAAAAGAGCAAAGGGATCAAGTGCAACAATTTATGTTTACAGCAAAGGAAGAATTAACAAGCTATTTTGGGATTACAACGGACTCCTTTGCCATTGATGAATGGATGGCACTATTTAAAAAACCCTAGCACTCATCTCACAGTTTCACGGGTACAGGTTCCCCGATTTCAAGACCCTTTTCCGTTACAATAGAATCATAACACAGGATCTTGACACCTTCTGCTGTGGCGTTACTGAGAGCTGCGGCAAAGTCAGGGTCCATTTTTTTATTTGGGGTAAAATAATCAATCCCTTTCAATTGAATTAAGAAAAAAATAGTCCCTTTGTCCCCTTTTTTAACCGCATCAACCAACTCATTAATGTGCTTTGTTCCTCTCTTCGTGGGGGCATCAGGAAACATGGCGATGCCATTTTCCTCTAATGTGACCCCTTTTACTTCAATCCACTCTTTTCCCTCTATGGTTTCCACACACACATCGAAGCGTGAGTGGCCAAAGGTCACTTCTCTTTTAGCAGAAAGAATAGGAGGAACCTCTTTAATGGTTCCTGCAAGAAGGGCTTCATAAACCACCTGATTGGGGGCCTGGGAATCCATATTAATCAATACATCCCCTTTATAAACAGCCACCAATGAATAGGGAGTTTTTCGGGCTGGATTTTGCGCCTTCTCTAAAATCACCTTAGCCCCGGGAAGAAGCAATTCTTTGCATCGTCCCGTATTTTTTACATGAACGACCTGCTCAATTCCTTCAATCCATACTCGGGCAATAAAACGATTCACTCGTTTGATAAAGGTTCCTATGGCAATTTCCTTATAGTTCATGATTTCTCCTCGTCTATATTCCAAAAATCTTGCAATTCCACGTGAGAGACCCCATGTAAGAACTTTTGGCGAAGGTCTGGATATTGGATGCTTAACCCTTTAACCAAATCCTTTACTTCTTCCCGTTTTGTTTTTTTATTGGCAGGACAGGGATTGTGAATAACAGGGATATTTTTGGCCTGTACGAACTTAATAATCTTTTCTTCTTCAATAGCAATCAAGGGACGAATAATTGTAATATTTGAACGGTCTAAATAGGTTTTCGGTTGGAAGGTCCCCATTTTTCCGTTATAAAGCAAATTCATAAAGAAGGTTTCAAGGCCATCATCTAAATGATGCCCCAGTGCGACTTTATTACATCCAAGGGAAGCTGCATATTCGTATAACGTGCCTCTTCTCATATTAGCACAGAGGGAACAGGGATTTTTCTCCTTCCGAATGTCGAAAACAACCTGTCCAATGGTTGTTTCCTGAATATGAAGGTCATACCCTAATCGGGAAACGAATTCCTTCATGGGAGATAAATCAACGCCTTCAAAGCCTAGTGTTAAGGTGATAGGAATGATTTCAAAAGGAAAGGGCAGTTGTTTTTGCAATGCTGTCAACAAATACAAAAGGGTGGAACTATCTTTGCCTCCAGATAATCCAATGGCAACCCGATCCCCTTTTTCGATCATTCCATAGGTTTGCACTGTCTTTTTTATAGGTTTCATTAACCGCAATCGTTCGTTATTTGTTAGATAGATCATCATGTTACCCCTTAAATTAAATATAGGAAAAGTATATCTTGCCGGTAGTTTTTGGACAAGATAGACATAGAGATATTGTTTTGGGATGGGAGTATGAAGGATGGAATATTTATTAATTGCTTTTACTGGAATTGTAAGCGCACCCCATTGTATGGGAATGTGCGGGGGGATAATGGGTGCCTGGACCCTCCATTCTCGGGCGCCAGTCCTGCAAACG
>CALNBV010000200.1 GCA_937874515.1 uncultured Paenibacillaceae bacterium
ATCCTTTTCTGCGAACAAAGGAGAAATCACTGTATTGCTGGGGAGAAATGGGGCCGGGAAAACCACCACACTTCGCTCCATTATGGGGCTTAATCAAATCAAGAGAGGGCGGATTGCCTTCAAGGATCAATTAATTCATGGCCTTCCTGCCCACAAGGTAGCCCGGAAAGGAATTGGCTATGTCCCGGAAGACCAGGCGATTTTTGGGGATTTAACCGTAGAAGAAAACATGAAAGTGGCGGTACTTAAAGAAACGGAGGAAACCCGCCGGCGAAAGGAATGGCTGTTAGACCTCTTTCCAGATTTAAAAACCTTCTGGCATAAAAAAGCTGGCCATTTAAGTGGCGGTCAAAAACAAATGCTGGCCATTTCTCGGGCCTGTGTCAACCCTAATGAACTTCTTCTCATTGATGAACCTAGCAAAGGGTTAGCCCCTGTGGTGGTAGACCGGTTAATGACTGCTATTGAATCCATCAAAAAAGAAACCACGATCATCCTTGTGGAACAAAACTTTTATATGGCTGGAGGCATTGGGGATGCTTTTTACATTCTCGATGACGGAACCACAGTCCATAAAGGAAGAATGGATGAATTGAAAAAAGACGAAGAGTTAAAACGAAAATATTTAGGAATTGCCTAAGGAAAAAGTGAGGGGTTCTCATGAGTTGGGATCAATTGATTAGTCTTATAATAAACGGATTGGCTACAGGCATGTTGATTTTTCTCCTGGCAGCCGGATTAACCTTAATCTTTGGCCTCATGGATGTCCTCAATTTCGCCCATGGGGCCTTTTTCGCCTGGGGAGCCTATACAGGTGCCTGGATTTACGCCGGAACGGGAAGTTTTATCGGGGGAATCCTGGGAGGAATCCTGGCAGGCATTATTATTGGCTTCATTATGGAGAAGTTGACCATCCAACCGGTATACGGGAATCCTGTGAGCCAGATTTTGATTACCATGGGGGTTATGCTTGTCCTTAGTGAGCTGATTAAAGTGTTTTTTGGGCCGAATCCCGTGGCCACTCCTGTTCCCGCTTTACTGGATGGCAGCTGGGCCATTGGCAATATCATCATCATTAAATATCGGGTCTTCATTATCCTCATGGGATTGGTTACCCTGACAGGCCTTTCACTTCTCTTAAACAAATCAAAAATCGGGTTGATTATTCGGGCCGGGGTATCCAATAAAGAAATGGTACAAGCCCTGGGCATTAACATTAAACAGGTTTTTGCCATGGTATTTATGTTAGGGGCGGGATTAGCCGCATTCGGTGGTGTCCTTCTTGGGCCCTATTCAGGCACCATTCAACCAGGCATTGGTTTTGAAAATCAATTGCTGGCCTTTATTGTGGTCGTCATTGGCGGATTAGGCAGCATCGGAGGTTCTGCTATGGCAGGGATCCTTGTAGGGTTGGCCGGCTCTTTCATGGCCTTTTATTTTCCCGAAGGGGCGCTGGCTGTGAACGTGCTTTTAATGGCCCTTGTCCTCCTCTTAAAACCAAAGGGACTTTTCAATTTCAGGGGGTAAATGACAAATGAAGAATCAATTAAAAAATCCAAAAACCCTTCTCCTTCTTTTGCTTACTGCCCTGATGTTTGTGACTCCTCTCTTCACAGACTCCCGCAGTGTGTTAATGCTCTTCGCTCAAATCTATCTCTTTGCCATTTTTGCTTTATCTTATGATTTATTAATGGGCTATACAGGCATCATTTCCTTTGGCCATGCCATGTTTTTTGGAATTGGAGCCTATTCAGCTGGAATTCTTCTGCGCATAGGCGATGGAGCCTGGACCCATTTTCTCCTAGCAATTGTAGTGGCACTTCTTCTCTCCATGGTCGTCAGTTTTATTGTAGGCTTGATCTCCCTTCGCCTATCCCATACTTTCTATGCCATGATCACCCTGGCCTTTGCGGAACTCTTTTTTATCCTGGCGGAGAAGTGGCGTTCCTTAACAAAAGGAACAGATGGATTCACGTTCCCTGTTCCTTCCTTCTTCCATGACCGGCTAAATTTCTATTACACCTGCCTGATTTTATTGATTTTCATTTTTCTAGTCTTATCCCGGTTTGTCAACTCTCCTGTGGGTCGCATTCTCCAGGCCATTCGGGAAAATGAACAACGGACTGAATCCTTAGGGTACAAAGTGATCCACTACAAAGTCCTGGCAACGGTGTATGGGGGAATGATTGCCAGTGTGGCCGGGATTCTTTACGCAATCTCCCTGCGCTTTGTGAATACTGCTGTATTTGGCGTAGATAAAACCCTGGATGCCTTGTTGATGACCATTATTGGAGGAACAGGGACATTGTATGGTGCGGTTCTTGGCTCTTTCGTAATTGAATTTGCCCATAAATGGCTATCGGAACTTGCTGACGTCCACTGGATTTTTGAACGCTGGATGATTCTCTTTGGACTGGTATATATCCTGATTGTCCTCTTCTTCCCCAAAGGAATTCTAGGGGCTTTTCGCAGGAGAAAACACTCCTAACACAGCATTCCAATCTCTTTTTTCATAGTAGCCAATATCTGTATCCAGGTCTTTAATCCATACTTTCCCTTTCCTTCCATCTGGATTGGCAATCCACACATCTGACGTTTCCCGATTGGTGCGAACCCACATCAATTGATTGGGTTGCTTCAAAAAAATAGGATTAAAATCACCAAACCCTTTGGGTGGGTCTGTAATTCGCTCTTGCTTATTGCTTTGGATATTCACCTGGTATAAAACAGGGAGGGGTCTTCGTTTAGGGTCATTTGACCACTCCGATTCTACTGCCCTTGCTACTGTAATCATCTGATTATTATGCCAGGTGAAATCCCAATCCACAAACCCTTTAGGGGTAAACACGCCCCCTTGAAACACGGGAAGTTCTTTTATTTTTAAATGCTTATCTTTCATCGCGAATCTACCCTCTCCTTCAATATAAGCCAGAAGGTTTTTGGAGGGAGCCCATTGCATCCAGTTTTCTTGCAGCAACATTTGGTCAAGAATTTCAAATGTTTTTCCATCCCCAGAAAGAACACACAAAGTGTTACTGTCCGCTGACCAAGAGGCTGTTGGGATCCCGAGAAAGCTCACCCATTTTCCATCAGGGGACCATTTAAAATATCCAGCTGAAATAGCAAAAAAATCATCGGATTGTTTTGGCAATGTATAAAAATGTTTCATTTTTTCCTTATTCATTTTGGCATCCAAAGGAATTGTAAATAACTCAACACTTCCCCACCCCATAGGTGTCGGGTTGGCAAGGGTTGCAGCTATAAACCCATTTCCATCAGGAAGCCATCCATAATCATCCACACCTAAGGCTACATTTTCAAAACCAACCTTCAGCTTGCTAACATCCATAACTTTTAAGATTCCATCAGATTGGAAAGCTAGTCTATTTTTATCAGGTGCCCATTGATAATTCTGACCATCCCCAGAAAAAGGTTCCATATGTTTCTGATCTGCAACATGATACAGACCAATTTCTTTCTCCTCTTGTCCTTTTGTATAGGCGATCCATTGCCCATCATAAGACCACTTGGGATAGGATACATATTCTCCTCTCGTCAGTTGCTTTTCTTGTGTACCCACTTTCATCCAAAGGTTATGGTCTCGAATAAAGGCAACTTTCACCTCATCACTGGCAAAAGTTTTTATTGGAAACAGAAATAATGCCATAAGAAAAAAAGCGAACCACCCTAATTTTAAGCTTCTTAACATTGTCTTCCCGTCCTTATCTAGAATGTAAAGAAAAAAGCCCTTTTCTTAATATCTCGAAATGGGCTTTTTTTCATCCAGTATAAAGGACATTTGGCAATTGTTATGTGACTTTTGGTAATTGTTTATTTTTCGCTACTTTTTCAAGCATCCAAATGAATCCCAGGGAAATGAGGGTTAACATAATCATCATCATCGTGATGCCTCCCCCATGGACCATTAAGATGGGAATCCATAAGAAACTTAAGATTAAATGGATTTTGCGAATGTATTTATTTTTTACCCGTTTAATAAAGACACCGTAAAGGGATAAAGCTAGCAAAATGATGGTAGCCACAATTCCAGTCAAGGTTCTTCGGTTCTCAAAGTCTGTAAACAAATAATAGACACCGTGCACTGTCCCGAGAAATAATGCTGCCCAGCCGAAATAGGTATGAGCTGAAAATACTTTTCTGCCAACCTTTTTAATGGTTTGGGAAGATGATTTCAACCTTTTCTTCAAAACAAACCAGTAGAAACAAACGGCACCGGAAACAATGGACAAATACCCAAGCAATTTAAACATACCTTCTGCCCCATCTTTCTCTTCATGATGAGGACGTTCACCAGCAGGCACCAATTCGCCATTCGCTAATTGAACCTCTCCTCCAGGGAGCCGTTGAGGTTTATCAGGCATATTCACAATGGAAAAGACCGTAAGAAAGACACTTACTGCAATAATTAAAATAGCAGGAATGATGACACGAGCATTTTTTTTCAAAGATTTTCCCCTCCATGATTATGGCTAAACTCACTATGACTTGCTTTCTTCGTTAGCATAAGCCTTCTTCAAAATGCGGATGACAATAAGGGACGCAACAATGAAACCTGTAAAAGCATAAAGAAGTTTAATTTCCGGAATTGCCGTATCCGTTCCAATGGCCACACCATGATACAACGCAAATAAAAAAGCAGGAAAAGAGAGATAGTGCATAAAACGCCAGCTTTTCTTGCCAATCCGCCTTAATAAATCCGTTGAAAGTACCAGTACAAAGATAATATAAAAAGAAATAATTCCTAAGCCAATCTCAAAGGAGTCCTTTTTGGCTACAAAGGGAACCAAAATCTCCAACAAAGAATACCCGACATAGCTATCGTAGACCAAAACAAGTCCATGGGTAATACTAAATAACAGTCCAAGCCATCCTGTAAAAGAGTGCAAGACTGATACATGGGGTATGGCACGGGGAGGCATGGCTTTTAGACTTTGGAGTAGCCCTGCTACAACAGAGACAAAAAGTAGCAAATAAGCGGTTAATCCCAAAGCCCTAGTGGTATCCCAAACAGAGAACCAACTCCCTATGACATTTAAAAATTGCATTTCTCTTCACCTGCTTCAAATAGATACAACTCTAGCATATAAAGAGAAAATGAAAAAAGGGTGAAAAAGATACAGGGTTTATGGGTATTTTAATAAGGTAGAAAGACACAAGGGGGAAGAAGAAATGAACTTTACTCCAAGACCAATAATTCAATTGCATGGATTTAATAATTTAACGAAATCGTTAAGTTTCAATATGTATGATATTTGTTATACGAAAACAAAAGAAGAGCGGGAAGATTATATTGATTATATTGATGAGCAATACAATGCAGAGCGTCTAACTAATATTTTAAAAAATGTTTCGGACATCATTGGAGCCCATGTTTTAAATATTGCCAAGCAAGATTATGTGCCACAGGGTGCCAGTGTGACCTTTTTAGTTTCTGAGGGTCCTGTTGTAAAGGTGCCACATGAAGCTTATGCTGAATCTCCCGGACCATTGCCAGAAGCAGTTTTGATGGGATTAGATAAAAGCCATATTACCGTTCATACTTATCCTGAGTATCATCCCAATGAGAGGATTAGTACTTTTCGAGCGGATATTGATGTATCCACCTGTGGCCAAATCTCCCCCTTAAAAGCCCTAAATTATCTGATCCATTCTTTTGATACAGATATTATGATTATGGATTACAGGGTTCGAGGATTTACAAGAGACATTCACGGAAATAAATTATTTATCGATCACGATATCAGCTCCATTCAAAATTACATACCTGATGAAGTAAAAAATGATTACCAAATGATTGATGTAAATGTTTATCAAGAAAACATTTTTCATACCAAATGCAAATTGAAAGATTTCGATTTAAATAATTATTTGTTTGGTTATACGAAAGAAACATTAAAGGAAGAGGAACAACAGGAGATTACAAATAGTTTAACAATGGAAATGGATGAGATTTTTTATGGGAAGAATATTAACTAGGAGAGGTACGGAAAAAGAAGAGCACAGGGATCGCTAATCCCTGTGCTCTTCTTTTGTCGGTCTAGGTTTATTAAAAATTATTGATCTTATGTAAAGGATAATACCTTAGAAGGACTTTTCCTAAGACATTTTCTTTCGGGATTGGACCAATCTCTCTGCTATCCATACTACCATTTCTATTGTCACCCATTACAAATATATAGTTTTCTGGAACAACAATCGTTTCAAATGGCACTACCATTTCTTCTTCTCTTATGTAATTTTCAACTAATTCAGTTCCATTACGGTACACCCTACCATTCTTAAATTCTATGGTATCTCCCGCTTCACCAATTACCCTTTTTATCCAATAGTTTTTTTCATCATCATTGTTTCTAATGATTAAACTCACAATAGGACTCTCGAGTAGATAATCTTTTACTTCTCTTTTTTTATTAACACGACGATCAATAATTACAATGTCATTAAATTTTGGATCTTCACCTAAGATGAAAGCACTTTTGTAAATTAATACCCGGTCACCAATTTTATCTTCATTCATGGGGTCTTTCCCATCCAATGTTGGTTCCATAGAACTCCCACTAACTGTAAAAGGTTGTAGTATAAATGCATTGATAATTATTGCAATGGAAGTCGCAATGATGAGTGCCTTACACCAACTAAAAATTTCACTAATTACCTTTTTCTTTGACATATATTTACTCAGTTCCTTTCCAACACAAAAAGTCAATGAAAGACAATTTTTACACCCTTATTTATATTAACATAAATAACCAATAAACCTTGAAAAAGTTTCGTAATCTCAGTTATTGTTATTTGAGGAAGAAAAAAAGATTCAGGGGGAATAGATATGGAAAAGAAGTGTGTACTTTTATCTATTGAAAATCATGTTGGGATTATCACTTTGAATCGTCCAGAGGTCGGAAATGCTTTGAATCTTCAAATGGCACAAGAATTAATGGAAGTAGCCATACATTGTTCGGAGAATGATGAAGTTAGATGTGTGGTAATTACAGGGGCAGGAAACAAATTTTCAGTTGGTGGCGATTTGAAAAGTTTTGCAAAGGAAGGAAATCAAATAAGCTCCCATTTAAAAGCTGTAACTGCATATTTACATCAGGCTATTTCATACTTTGCCAGAATGAATAAGCCTTTTATTGGAGCCATTAATGGAATAGCTGCTGGTGCAGGTATGAGTCTTGCCTGTGCCTGTGATCTCGCATACGCTTCAGAGAACTCAAAATTCGTAATGGCTTATAATAAAATAGGCTTAACACCTGATGGTTCAGGTAGTTATTTTTTACCACGGATTGTTGGCATAAAGCGTGCATTAGATTTAATGTACACAAATCGTATGTTAGATGCTAAAGAGGCTTTCGAGTGGGGAATCGTTAATCAAGTAGTTTGTGAAAAGGAATTAATGGGGGTTGTCCTTGACTTAGCCAAAAACCTTGCAAATGGACCAATAGAAGCATATGGAGCAACAAAGAAATTGTTTTATCATTCATTACAAGAAACATTAGAATCACAAATGAGTTTGGAGTCTCAATTAATTGCTGAACGAGCAAATAGTGCTGAGGGTAAAGAAGGTATATCTGCATTTTTAGAAAAACGTGAAGCTGACTATTTAAACAGAAAATAAATAAAATGGAATGTTGTATTACAAATTGTATCCATTGAAAGAAAAGGTATTATACTTTCTTTTGCCGAATCTTCCAGTGGATTTGTTTAACCGTTGCCTGTTCATTATCCATGCTATTATTCCTCCCAGAACTTCATAGCATTTTATCATTGGTATAGTGATGAATGGATTATTTACCAATAAAATTTTCGACTTTATATTTATTTCTAACTTTGTTTTTTATAATCATATAAGCATTTTCTACTTTTTCCATAAACCTTTTTTTTTCTTTTTCGTCAGAAAACCCTTTGTATCTAAAATCTATTCCATCATCAATATACAAACGGTTAAACTCTTCTTGTATACTAACTAAGATTGAATCTATTTCTTCATCATCTTCTAATTCATCGATTAAGCTTCCTGCATTGCGGGGTCAACTTTCCAAAACTTAGCCCCACCCTGACTACTAACAGATGGTTTGGCAACCTGCCCCGCATTCATTAGTTTATTCGCTAATCCCTGGCCTCCACCAATAGCGATTAATCGAGTTATGTAAGTTTTTTTAATGATACATAACCATTTTATGAAAGGTGGTTATGTACCAAAATAAATATGGAGTTATTCCATATATTCTTTAGCTATTTCAATTATATTAGTTAAATTCAAATCGGGATACTTCATATCTATTATTTTTAAACAATTAATGTAGTCATTACTTTGCAGGTTATATGCTATTTCCTCAAATACCTCACTAATTAATAATACTTCATCTTTATTACATGATTCTAAAAACTCAATTGTATCACGTGCACTAATACTTAGAAGATTAATTAATTTTTCACGATACTTTTCAATAGAAGGATCATTCATATGTAACAACGATCTTTCTTTTAATAAATTTTTAATTTCTATAAAATCCATTTTATTTTGTCCCTTTCCTAAGGTTGTTGTATTGCATCAGGAAAAATTGTACCTATTTTTCCATCTGTCTTAATTACACCAACTCTAACCCCATTAAAATTCCCATACATAGTAACACCATTTTCTAAACCAATATTTTCTGGAAGATTAGCAACATATTCTCCAGCCTTTTGTATATTAGTATCAGTCCACGACTCTGGAAACCACGCCTGATTCGTCCCAACCCTTTTTGAAGATGTTTTATGTAGTGGAATGTTACCTATTCTAACACCGTTTGGATATATTTTTTCAATATTATATTCAATTCCATGTTCTTCAAGAAAATTAATATTTGATTGTCCATGTCCACCACCCTTCATACGAGACACGGCACCTGTTTTGGGGTTGAAAGTAAAATCACCAATAGTTGAATGTTTTAAAGATTGTTCGCTAACTGTAATTCCACTAGACCCCTCGCCAACAACCGTACCAGAACCCTTTCCAGCCCCATCTGGCACATCCACCTTCTGACTACTAACAGATGGTTTCGAAACCAGCCCAGGATTCATTAGTTTATTCCCTAATCCTAATCCCTGGCCTCCCAACATTAAGGCGGTTAATCCAACACCCAGGGCTGCTCCAATAACTGCTTTTGGTATACTGATTTTCCGATTATGTAAGGTATCGTCAGCCATACTGGTTATTGCCCCACTTAAGGCAT
>CALNBV010000201.1 GCA_937874515.1 uncultured Paenibacillaceae bacterium
CTACACGACGCCTCTTCCGATCTGTAATGGAATACCGATAATAATAAAGACCCAGCGGTTGGGTTTCACGTGAACTCCCCCCAGTGCAAAAAAAATGCTTAACATAATCTAATGTCGCTAAGATAAACGTAACCGATTCTCCTATAGATTTATAGGGGTCTTTTATAGATAATGGTGATTTTTTTGTGAAAAAGAACAAAGGAATCTACTTTGTACAACATCCATCTTGTAGTAGCAATTCTATTGGAAAAAATTTTATCGATAAATTTCTTTTATGAAGAAGGAATTCGACGATAGTTGATAGAATTGTCACTATATTAGATAAAAGCGACATGATTCTGAGCGAACAGTCAGTCAACCAAGAGGAAAAAAAGTCGTTTTTCGCTGCAATTATAATAAATAAATAAGGAGATGAGACACTTGGACTTCTTGCCACTGCTTAATTTATTGGCCTTTCTAGCTGCAGTGGGGTACGCGCTTTACTTGTTTGCCCATTTATTGTACAGCCGTATCACTTTTATTAAGTTAGGAAAGAAAGCTGATTTGCAAAAAGATGCAGGAGAGCGAATAAATGCTTTTCTCATCAACGTTTTTGGACAGAAAAAATTATTGAAAGATAAGAAGAGCGGATGGATGCATGTCATTCTATTCTATGGTTTTCTTCTTGTTCAATTTGGAGCCATTGATTTAATTTGGAAGGGGTTAAAACCAGGGTCTCACCTTCCTTTTGGTTCTGCCTATCCCTATTTTCTCTTCATGCAGGAAATAGTCGTTGTTCTTATTTTAATCGCTGTATTGTATGCCTGGTATCGCAGAAATGTAGAAAAGCTAAAACGCCTTAAAAGAGGATGGAAAGCCAATTTAGTGATTTGGTTAATTAGCATTCTGATGATTAGCACACTTTTGTCAGAAGCATTAGAACTCCTCTGGCACAAGCATGGTGTAGCTGAGTTTGTTGCTACCCAACCTGTTGCTTCTAGCTTGAGCATTGTTCTCTCTTTCCTTCCCGCTGGAGCAGTCGTTGCCGGTTTCTATGTATTCTGGTGGATGCACCTTTTAACCTTACTTTTCTTCCTGGTGTACATTCCTCAGGGAAAACACGCCCACCTTGTATTTGCACCTTATAACTGGTTGGCAAAAGATAAAACCCGTTCTCCTGGGCGTCTAAGTTCCATGGATTTTGAGAAGTTGGAAGAAGAAGGTGCGGAAGAGTTTGGTATTGGACGCATTGAGAATTTTACCCAAAACCAATTGATTGATTTGTATGCCTGTGTAGAATGTGGACGTTGCACCAGCATGTGTCCTGCTGCAGGTACCGGGAAAACCTTATCCCCGGCGGATCTTATTATGAAGTTAAGAGACCATTTAACAGACAAAGGGGCGGCCATTACTTCTAGAACGCCATGGATGCCATCCTACCTCTTTAAAAATATGAAAGGTAACCAGCTTGCCTGGCAGTCTAGCCAACAATCCCATACAGAAGTGGCAGCAGCTTCTGAAGGAAATACAGCCCTTGCTGTTGATTTTGATGTGGAAATGGTTGGAGATATCATTACTGAAGAAGAATTATGGGCATGTACCACTTGCCGCAATTGTGAAGACCAGTGCCCTGTTGGTAACGAACATGTAAGTTTCATTGTAGATATGCGCAGATATCTTGTCATGACTCAAGGGCAAATGCCATCTGATGCACAACGTGCTCTTAATAACATTGAAAGACAAAGCAATCCATGGGGCATTAACCGGAAAGACCGCATGAAATGGCGGGAAGGTCTTGAAGAGTTAGCGCCAACAGTGAAGGAAAATAAAGAGTTTGAGTATTTATTCTTCGTTGGTTCTATGGGGTCCTTTGATAATCGCTCCATTAAAATTACCCGTTCCTTTATTAATGTAATGAATAAAGCAGGCATTAATTTCGCGATTCTTGGAAACGAGGAGAAAAACTCCGGGGATACACCAAGACGCTTAGGGAATGAAATGCTGTTCCAGGAATTAGCCATGGAGAACATTGGCAACTTCCAAAAATATGGTGTGAAGAAAATCGTAACCATGGATCCCCATGCGTACAATACCTTTAAAAATGAATACCCTGATTTTGGTTTAGAAGATGTAGAAGTTTACCATCATACAGATTTGCTCGCCCAATGGATTAAAGAAGGCCGTTTGAAACCCGTTAACCAGGTGAAAGAACGGATTACGTACCACGATTCCTGCTATCTTGGCAGATATAATGAAGTTTACGATGCACCCCGTGCTATTTTAGAGGCAATTCCCGGTGTAGAAATTGCGGAAATGGCACGGAATAAATGCGACAGCATGTGTTGCGGTGCCGGCGGCGGCATGATGTGGCAAGAGGAACATCAAGGGAGTCGGGTGAATATTGCCCGGACAGAACAAGCCCTTGAAGTCAACCCAACGACCATCGGCAGCGCTTGTCCTTATTGCCTAACCATGCTTTCTGATGGTGTAAAAGCAAAGGAAAAAGAAGATTCAGTGCAAACCCTGGATCTTGTTGAAATACTGGAGAAAAGTTTGGCATAGAATTGGTTATGACTGGCGGGGTTCCGTCTCGCCAGTCGTAAATTTTACCTAATAAATGATTGAGCATTCAATCAGAATTAATACATATTTTGGAGGAGGATTAAGAGGTGTCAAAAGCAGTTATTGTTAGTGCAGCCCGTACCCCATTTGGCAAGTTTGGCGGAACCCTTAAATCTCTGCAAGCTGTTGACCTTGGTGCAATCGCTATTAAGGAAGCTGTTCAACGTGCAGGAATCTCCCCGGAAATGGTTGAGGAAGTCATTATGGGGATGGTGCTTCAAGGAGGATGTAAACAAATCCCCTCACGCCAGGCAGCGCGAAAAGCAGGATTGCCCTGGGAAGTAGCAACAGAAACAGTCAATAAAGTTTGTGCTTCTGGTATGCGCAGCGTGACTCTCGCAGACCAAATCATTCGTGCAGGGGATGCTGATATTATAGTCGCTGGCGGGATGGAAAGCATGAGTAATGCACCCTATCTCTTAAAAGGCGGCCGCTGGGGAATGCGCATGGGTGATGGGACCGTTGTAGACTTAATGCTCAATGATGGGTTAACAGATGCCTTCGATGGGTTGCACATGGCTGTACATGGCAGCAATGTGGCTGCGGAATTTGAAATTTCCCGTGAAGAACAAGATCAATGGGCCCTGCGTAGCCAGCAGTTGGCTATCGCTGCCATGGATGCAGGTCGTTTTAATGAGGAAATTGTTCCTGTGACGATCCCCCAACGTAAAGGGGACCCTTTGGTTATTGATCAAGATGAATCCCCTCGTCAAACCACCTTAGAACAATTGGCCAAATTGCCTCCTGTCTTTACTAAGACAGGTTCCATTACTGCCGGTAATGCGCCAGGGGTAAACGATGGGGCTGGTGCTCTTGTGGTCATGTCCGAAGAAAAAGCGAAAGAACTAGGACTTAAACCACTGGCTACCATTCTCGGACATGCGGAAGTGGGTCAGGAAGCGCCTTACATTGCTACTACACCAGGTTTAGCTACCAATAAATTATTGAAAAAATTGGGAATGACCATTGATCAAATCGATTTATTCGAAATCAATGAAGCATTTGCAGCGGTAACTCTCACCAGCGGCCAAATTGCAGGTTGGGATCCGGAAAAAGTGAATGTAAATGGCGGGGCCATTGCCTTTGGCCATCCTATTGGCGCCAGTGGGGCCCGCATTTTAATGACCTTAATATATGAACTTCGCCGTCGCGGTGGCGGGCTTGGCATCTCAGCCATTTGTTCTGGCGCTGCACAGGGGGATGCGGTTCTTCTTGAAGTTTACCCTCAATAATTGCTTACTTGTTCCTAATAAATAGATAGATTGTTATCCAAAAGGAGGATGTCAAAAAGCCATGGTTCAAAAATTTATGGTTGTAGGAGCTGGCCAAATGGGCAGCGGGATTGCACAGGTTGCAGCGCAAGCAGGTCTTCAGGTTGTACTCAATGACATTAAAGAAGAATTTGTACAACGGGGCCTTGGGGTTATTACAAAAAATTTAACCCGTGACGTACAAAAGGGCCGCAAAACTCAGGACGAAATGGATGCCATTTTAAGCCGGATCCAACCTTCCACTAGTTTAGAAGATGCCAAAGACGTTGACTTTGTCGTTGAAGCCGCTGTTGAGAACATGGAAATTAAAACGAAGATTTTTCAACAATTAGATGAAATTGCACCTGCACATGCGATTCTTGCCAGCAATACATCTTCCCTTCCCATTACAGAAGTCGCTGCTGTAACCAAACGTCCAGAACAGGTTATTGGTATGCACTTTATGAATCCTGTACCCGTTATGCAACTCATTGAAGTCATTCGTGGCTTAGCGACTTCCGATGAAACCTATAAAATCGTGGCAGACCTTTCCGAGAAAATGGGGAAAACCGCTGTTGAAGTCAATGATTTCCCAGGCTTTGTTTCCAACCGTATCCTTCTTCCAATGATCAATGAAGCAATCTATTGCGTTTACGAAGGAGTGGCAACGCCTGAGTCAGTAGATGAAGTGATGAAATTGGGCATGAATCATCCTATGGGTCCATTAACCCTTGCTGACTTCATTGGTTTGGATACCTGCTTATCTATTATGGAGATCCTTCACGAAGGCCTTGGGGACTCTAAATATCGTCCATGTCCTTTACTACGGAAATACGTTAAAGCAGGCTGGCTGGGACGTAAATCTGGCCGTGGATTCTATAACTACCAACAATAATAGAGATTGCTAAATAGAGACCATTTAGGAGGGGAGAGGCTAGTGGACTTATATTTAACAGAAGAGCAGGAAATGATGAGGCGAATGGTTCGGGATTTTGCCAGAGAAGAAATTGCTCCTCTTGTAGAGAGCATGGAGGAAACCGATGAATTCCCTCTGGCCCTAATCCGTAAAATGGGGGAATACGGATTAATGGGCATCCCTACCCCGGAAGAATGGGGGGGAACAGAAGCCGACTTTCTCTCTTATATTATTGCAATCCACGAAATCTCGAAAGTAAGTCCTGCAGTAGGTGTCATCCTATCTGTACATACTTCTCTAGGAATCAACCCTATTCTTTATTTTGGTAACTTTGAACAAAAGAAAAAATACCTTCCCCGTTTAGCCGGCGGCCATTACATTGGCGCTTTTGCCCTTACGGAGCCCAATGCAGGCTCTGATGCAGCTAAACTGCGGACCACGGCTGTGAAACAAGGGGATAACTATATTTTAAATGGATCGAAAATCTTCATAACCAATGCTGGAGCTGCCGACATCTTTATTACTTTTGCAATAACAGATAAGGATAAAGGAACAAAAGGAATTTCTGCATTTATTGTGGAAAAAGATACTCCAGGGTTCTCCATTGGCAAAGCAGAAAAGAAAATGGGATTGCATGGTTCCAGTACGTGCGAATTAATTTTTGAAAATGCGGAAGTGCCTGTAGACAATCTACTGGGTGAAGAAGGAATGGGCTTTACCATCGCCATGGCCAATTTGGATGTGGGCCGCATTGGGATTGCCGCACAGGCATTAGGCATTGCAGAAGGGGCATTGGAACATGCTATTGCATATAGCAAGGAAAGAAAACAATTTGGCAAACCTATTTCCGCCCAACAAGCCATTGGTTTTAAATTAGCAGACATGGCTACCCAAACAGAGGCCGCTCGCCTGCTGGTTTACCGGGCAGCTACCCTTCGCAATGAAGGCCTAAATTGTAGCATGGAAGCTTCCATGGCAAAGCGTTTTTCTACGGATAATGCCATGAAAGTCACAACGGAAGCCATTCAAGTTTTCGGTGGATATGGCTATAGCCGGGAGTATCCTGTAGAGCGATATTTCCGGGATGCAAAGGTTACACAAATTTACGAAGGTACCAACCAAATTCAACGTTTGGTGATATCAAAATATTTATTAGTAGACAAAAAAAATTCCAGGGAGCTGAAATGCAATGGACTTCAAACTATCTGAAGAGCATGAAATGATTAGAAAAATGGTGCGTGATTTCGCGGAAAACGAACTGGCGCCAGGTGCTGGTGAACGTGACGAGGAAGAACACTTTGATATGAATATTTGGAACAAAATGGCTGAGCTTGGCTTAACCGGGATTCCTTGGGATGAGAAATACGGCGGATCTGGCTTTGACTTTTTAAGCTATGTGATTACAGTAGAAGAACTTTCCCGGGTTGATTCCTCTGTTGGGGTTACTCTTTCTGCCCATACCTCTTTAGCCTGCTGGCCAATTTGGAAATTCGGTAACGAGGAACAAAAACAAAAATTCCTGAAACCTCTCTCTGAAGGAAGCAGCATGGGTGCTTACTGTTTAACAGAACCAGGTTCAGGCTCTGACGCTGCAGGCATGAAAACGGTTGCGGTTCGCGACGGAGACGAGTATATTTTAAATGGTAGCAAAATTTTTATCACAAACGGCGGTTTGGCAGATACCTACATTGTATTTGCTGCAACCACTCCTGAATTAAAGCATAAAGGGCAAACTGCTTTTATTGTGAAGAGTGATTTCCCTGGCTTTAAAGTTGGAAAAAAGGAGAAGAAATTAGGGATTCGTTCTTCTGCTACCACTGAAATTATTTTCGAAGATTGCCGGGTTCCTGCAGCCAATGTGTTAGGTGAAGAAGGCCAAGGCTTTAAAATTGCCATGATGACCTTAGACGGTGGCCGTAACGGGATTGCTGCGCAAGCATTGGGGATTGCCGATGGTGCTCTTACTCAAGCTGTGGCTTATGCCAAAGAACGTGTTCAATTTGGCAAACCAATCGCTTCCCAACAAGCCATTGCCTTTAAATTAGCGGATATGGCTACTAAAGTTGAAGCAGCACGTCTTCTAACCTATCAAGCAGCTTATTTGGAAGACAACAAAATGCCTTATGGCAAAGCTTCCGCAATGGCAAAAGTATTTGCCGGAGACACTGCAATGGAAGTAACAACCGAAGCTGTGCAAGTATTCGGTGGATATGGGTACACAAGGGAATATCCCGTTGAACGTTTTATGAGAGACGCAAAAATAACGCAAATTTACGAAGGAACAAACGAAATTCAACGATTAGTTATTTCCGGGTATTTGTTGCGTGACTAGAAAAGGTTGGTGGCTTCATGCATAACTTAGTGGAAAGAATTCTAAAAGGAGATATCCGGGCCGTTGCCCGGGCCATCTCTTATGTAGAAGATAATCATCCAGAGAAAACTGAAATTCTACAGGAATTGTATCCTCATACGGGGAAAGCCTATTTGGTCGGGATTACCGGCGCACCAGGAGCAGGCAAAAGTTCACTGGTTAATAAATTGATTGGTTATATACGGAAACTGGGACTTTCTGTAGGGATTGTCGCAGTAGACCCTACGAGCCCTTTTACCGGGGGAGCGATTTTAGGGGACCGTATTCGTATGCAGGATCATTTTCTTGATCCTGACGTATTTATCCGTAGTATGGGTACCCGGGGGAGCCTGGGTGGCCTTTCCCGCAATACAAAAGAAGCTGTGCGCATTCTTGATGCCTTTGGGAAAGATGTTATTATCATTGAAACCGTAGGCGTAGGCCAATCCGAACTGGATATTATGAATATTGCTGATTCTACCGCTGTGGTTTTAAATCCTGGCGGTGGGGATACGATTCAGGCCTTTAAAGCGGGTATTATGGAAATTGCCGATCTTTTTGTAGTGAACAAAGCGGATTTAGCTGGTACAGATAAACTGGTGCGGGAAGTCGAGCAAATGCTGGACCTGGTTAAGCATGATGCCCCATGGCGTCCGCCATTGGTGAAAACCATTACCTTTAAAAATGAAGGCCTTGATGAATTATGGCAGGCCTTCTTAGACCATAAAGAATTTTCCCTTGATGCAGGGGATTATGAAAAACGCCGTTCTTCCCATCTCAAGGAAGAAGTGGTTGAGATTGTGAATTATCAGGTGCATCAAATCATTCTGCAACAATTGAAAGATGAACAATACCAGCAGTTAATGGAACAGGTATCCAATCGATCTGTTGACCCCTATGTTGTAGCTGGGAAACTGATCGAACAATTAACTGGAAAATAAAAGACATAGGTTGTCTGTCTGGTGTGGAAGAAAAGGCTTTACCAAAGCCTTTTCTTTACACTGATTTACTGAGTAACCGCTCAGTCAGGGTATTAAAGGAGAGAAGAGACAATGAACCAAAAAAGAAAAGCAATCCCTTCAATGGTTAAGGACCCCATGCTAATTCAACGGAGAAGGGAACAGATCATTGAAGCGGCCGTAGAGCTTTTCATATCGAAAGGATTCCATAAGACAACAACAAGGGAGATCTCACAATCTTCAGGATTTAGCATTGGAACCCTTTATGAATATATTGAGTCGAAAGAAGATGTTCTTTATCTGGTATGCGATGACATCCACCGGAAAATGGAAGAAAGACTCAGAGAAATCATTGTTGAAGAGGCAACCACAGTGCATATGCTTCGCTCCGCCATCTCCGGGTTTATGCGGGTAATTGACGAAATGCAAGATCGAGTCCTGCTTATTTACCAGGAAATAAAATCCCTGCCCAAAGAACAGATGACCTATGTGCTTCAGAAAGAACAGGAAATTACCGGGTATTTTGAGGAAATCCTGCGCCGCGGTATGGAAGATGGGTCATTACATATTGACGAAAAGTCAATCTTTCTTATGGCTCATAACATCGTTGTCCTGGGAGAAATGTGGACCTTCCGCCGCTGGGCCTTGCAAAAAAAGTACACCCTTGAACAATATACAGAGATACAGACTTCACTGATCTTACGGGAGTTAATCCCTTAGTCACCTTTTGAAAGACAAAAATTTCGAGGAGGGTTTGATTATGGAGACCACTGTTTACCGTCCGAAGCATAACGTTCGTTTTGTTACAGCAGCAAGTTTGTTTGATGGACATGATGCAACAATTAATATTATGCGCCGCTTACTGCAAGGCTCTGGAGTAGAAGTCATTCATCTTGGACACAATCGCTCTGTTGAGGAAATTGTAGACGCAGCCATTCAAGAAGATGCACAGGGAATCTCTATTAGTTCCTATCAGGGGGGCCATGTAGAATTCTTTAAATATATGATTGACCTATTAAAAGAAAAAGGGGCCCCCCATATTAAAGTGTTTGGCGGTGGCGGTGGGGTTATCGTCCCTGCAGAAATCCGCGAATTGGAAGACTATGGGGTGTCCAAAATTTTCTCCCCTGATGATGGCCGGCGCCTTGGCTTACAAGGGATGATTAATTCCATCATTGAGCAAACCGACTACCCCACCCCAAAGGATGTAGAAAAAGAGATTCAGGAATTGAAGACCGGCAACTGGAACGCCGTTGCCCGCCTGATTACCCTGGCGGAAGACCATGTTGAAAAACAAGACCAGCAGGTTGCTGCTACCATGGAAAAAGTCCATGAGCTTGTTCAAACTGTGCCCGTTTTAGGGATTACGGGAACAGGCGGTGCGGGAAAAAGCTCTTTAACCGATGAAATTGTGCGCCGTTTCCTTGCTTTTTACCCGGAAAAAACCATGGCCATTCTCTCTGTGGATCCATCCAAACAAAAAACGGGGGGAGCTCTTCTTGGTGACCGCATTCGTATGAATGCCATTCAGTCCCCCCGTGTGTTTATGCGCTCTCTTGCCACAAGGAAATCCCATAGCGAGTTAAGTAAAGCGATTACAGATGCCATCGAAATTGTAAAAGCCGCTAGCTATGATTTTATTATTGTTGAAACCTCTGGCATTGGTCAGGGAGATGCTCAAATTGTAGACGTTTGTGACATTTCTATGTATGTGATGACCAGCGAATTTGGTGCTGCAACTCAATTAGAGAAAATCGATATGATTGATTATGCGGATCTTATTGTGATTAATAAATTTGACCGCCGTGGTTCTGAAGATGCCCTCCGTGATGTGCGGAAGCAATGGAAGCGGAGCCATAATCGCTTTGAACTTACAGATGAGCAGACGCCTGTATTTGGCACCATTGCCAGCCAATTTAATGATCCGGGAACCGATGCCCTTTTTGCTAACCTCTTTTCCATCATCAAAGAAAAGGCGAAACTGGACTGGGATGTTCCTGGGCAACAACCAGTGGTTGAACCATCGAAAAAGCGGCAAATTATTTCTCCTGAACGGATTAATTATTTAGGGGATATTGTAAATACCGTCCATGAATATAAAGAATTCACGAAAAATCAGGTGGCCATTGCCCGGAAGATCTTCCAACTTAAAGGGGTTATGGAAGACGTAAGTGCAGAAATGCGCCCGGAAATTGAAAGGCTCATTGCTCACTATGAAGGAAAAATCCATCCTGAATGCAAAAACATTCTGGAAAACTGGAAGTCTTTAAAAGAAGCCTATACCCGGGACCGCTTTGTCACAAAAGTACGGGATAAAGAAATCTATACAGATTTGTACACCACATCCCTATCAGGAACCCGCATTCCGAAAGTGGCTCTTCCTAAGTTTGAAGATTGGGGAGAAATCTTACGCTGGTCCATGTCTGAAAACCTTCCTGGAGAGTTCCCATACACCGCCGGAGTATTCCCCTTCAAACGGGAAGGAGAAGATCCAAAACGGCAATTTGCGGGAGAAGGAACGCCAGAGCGAACCAATCGTCGCTTCCACTACCTTTCCCGGGATGATGATGCGAAACGCTTAAGTACTGCCTTTGATTCCGTGACCCTGTACGGAGAAGATCCAGATCATCGCCCTGATATTTACGGAAAAGTAGGAAACAGCGGGGTAAACGTATGTACTCTTGAAGACATGAAGAAATTATATGCAGGGTTTGACCTTTGCCATCCTTCTACCTCTGTATCCATGACCATTAATGGGCCAGCGCCAATAATGCTTGCCATGTTTATGAATACAGCCATTGATCAACAAATTGAGAAATTCGAAAAAGAACAGGGTCGGGAAGCAACAACGGAAGAAAAGGAGAAAATCAAAGCCGTAACCTTCCAGAATATCCGGGGAACCGTTCAAGCCGATATTCTCAAAGAAGACCAGGGGCAAAACACATGCATTTTCTCAACTGAATTCGCCCTGAAAATGATGGGAGATATTCAAGAATTCTTTATTCAAAACAAGGTGCGCAACTACTATTCTGTCAGTATTTCCGGGTACCATATTGCTGAAGCAGGTGCAAACCCTATTTCCCAGTTAGCCTTTACCCTTGCTAATGGCTTTACTTATGTGGAATATTACCTTTCCCGGGGAATGAAAATTGATGATTTCGCTCCAAACCTATCCTACTTCTTTAGTAATGGGTTAGATCCGGAGTACAGTGTTCTTGGCCGTGTTGCCCGCAGAATTTGGGCAGCAACCATGAAATATAAGTACAAAGGCAACGATCGTAGCCAAAAATTAAAATACCATACCCAGACCTCAGGGCGTTCCCTGCATGCTCAGGAAATGGATTTTAACGATATTCGCACCACATTACAGGCGTTAATGGCCATCTATGACAATTGTAACTCACTTCATACCAATGCCTATGATGAAGCCATTACAACACCAACAGAAAACTCTGTACGACGGGCAATGGCCATTCAAATGATTATCACCAAAGAATTAGGCCTTGCGAAAAACGAAAATCCATTACAAGGATCCTTCATTATTGAAGAATTAACGGACCTGGTAGAAGAAGCGGTTCTTGCAGAATTTAGCCGAATCAATGACCGTGGCGGCGTGCTTGGTGCCATGGAAACCCAGTATCAACGAAGCAAAATTCAAGAGGAATCCCTCTACTATGAAACGAAAAAACATAACGGGGAATTGCCTATTATCGGGGTCAATACCTTCTTAAATCCTAACTCATCTGAAGCGGACTATGAAATTGAATTAGCCCGGGCAACGGACGAAGAAAAGGAACAACAAATTACCAACCTTCGTGCCTTCCAGGAGCAACATAAGGATGAAGCAACGAAGTCCTTAGCACAATTAAAAGAGGTGGCTCGCAAAGGCGAAAACATTTTTGCTCAACTTTTAGAAACCGTAAAAGTAGCCAGCCTTGGCCAAATTACTGCCACCCTCTATGAGGTTGGCGGTCAATATCGTCGCAATATGTAAGAAAAAGAAAAACGTCCATAGGAGATTGGTCCTATGGACGTTTTTTTAAGAACGGGCTTGTTTTTGAAAACATATACTATCATAAAAACTGCAATTCCTAGGAAGGGGGATTCAATTGTACTATGATCCAGGGGAAATCTATCTTTTACAATGCGTTTTAGCTTTTTATCATAACCATCCAAATCCAGTTTT
Source organism: uncultured Paenibacillaceae bacterium (assembly GCA_937874515.1). Lineage (GTDB taxonomy): Bacteria > Bacillota > Bacilli > Aneurinibacillales > Aneurinibacillaceae > CALNBV01. The sequence continues at coordinate 12,263 of CALNBV010000201.1, forward strand.
TTTTGATATTGGTGCGAATATTGGCGAATATACAGAAAAAATACTGGATCTTAGAAAAGAACCTACGACTATCCACCTTTTTGAACCAACAAATAAATGTTTTCAAGAACTGCTAAGAAAATATCTAGGGAAAAACTGGATTTGTTTAAATAAATGGGCAGTATCTGATAAAAATGAAGAGGTTTCCATTTTTTATGATCGGGAAGGAAGCAAATTGGCCTCCTTATATCAAAGGGATTTAAAAAATTATGCCATTGAGATGAATGAATCGGAAAAAGTTGAAACCATACGCTTGGATCAGTATATAAAAAAAAAGCAAATAGAAAAAATCCATTTGTTAAAGATTGATACTGAAGGACATGAATTAGCCGTTTTACAAGGTCTTGGGGCCTATTTAGACAGTGCTTTTATTGATTTTATTCAATTTGAATATGGTGGGACCTATCTGGATGCAGATATTCGTTTGTATGACATGTATGACATTCTTGAAAAAGCTGGGTATAAAATCGGGAAATTAAATGCCCAGGGCATAAAAATGTTGCCTTATGAACAGTGGATGGAAGATTATCGCTATGCAAATTACGTAGCCATCCCAGAACGAATTGTAAACAACATTAAATTTAATCTTATTCTTAGCCGGGTTTTTTCACATAAAACGCATCACCCCAGGATGGATGATAAGGTGTAAGGGTTTTAACCCGTTTAAAACCAAATGAACTCAAGAATTGATCCAAATCATGTATGAGAGCGCATCCTTCATACAGTTCTTCAAAATTCACCTCTGTATTAATGGCTTCTATAGTAGTTAATGTTTCAATCCCTCCTTTTAATGCTAGTAATTCTGCTCCCTGTATATCAATATTTATCATGTTAAAATTTCCGGCGGGTATATTTAATTCTTTTAGAAGAGTATCCAGCGTTTTGCTTTCCACAGTTATTTTTTGTGTTTCTTTAATGCTTGGATATAACTCCTGATGTTTTTTAAGGGGTAAGATTGAACTGCTTTGATCAAAGGATGTGACATGAAGTTCAACCATTCCGTTTTTATCGCTAATGGCACAATTTACTGTTTTCACATGGGGTTGTGCACCTACATTAGCACGCAGCTTTTGAAAAACAATAGGGTTTGCTTCGATAAATAATACATGATTCAATCCTAATTTATTGTACGTCTTTAATTCATTCCCCTCATGAGCGCCAATATGAATCACTCCCCTGGGCACAATATGATTTTCTTTGCAAAGACTTCCCAAATCCATAATCATGAATTCTTCTCCCACCCTTCTGTTTAACAATATATGTATATTCCTAAGGAACTAGCTGGTGCAAATGTCCCTTTCACTTTTGAATAGATGCTCATAAGATAGTAAAAGTGAATGGAAATAAAAGTAATTTGTAGTAGGCTGGAGGAAGGATTAATGGTATTGAATATTCCAATTAGAGGATTTTATCCATCGACAAGGCATTGGATTTATGAAACGCAACTATATCAATTTTTTAAACCACTATATCCAGAGGAAACCCTACAACTACCCCAGCCAAAAGGTCTTGACCCTTCAATTAACTGGGATTCTTTACTATATGATAAAAAAATTCCTGAACAATTTGTGGTGAATATTCCTTATGGCCGATTCATGGGGGAGAACAGAGGGGGTGCAGTCATCACCCCTACGAACAAAATACTGGAAGATGTATCTCAAGAGTATTTTAACTACGCTAGCTTTGCACTTAAATCCCCCCCCCACCTGGTCTATGAACGTAATAATGTAGCTGTTTTACAATCCTATCTGGGGATTAATTATTTTCACTTTTTTTTTGATGTGGCAGCCCGTATCCATTTATTACAACAGTCTGGAATTCCCATTAGTAAATATATCACCACCAGTACCCAACCCTATCAAGATGAATTGTTAAACCTCTTAGGAATACCAAGAATGAAAAGAATTGAATCAAATGAACGGCTTCATTTACGAGCAAATCAATTGTTTGTACCTTCTTATACAGGGAGTTTTCGCGGCCTTATTCCAAGATGGGCCTGTAATTATTTAAGAAGTCAACTCCTTGAGCAAAGAAAGGTTGAACCTTTACAAGAATATCGTCGCATTTATATTAGCCGTGCCCTTGCTACACACCGAAAAATAGTCAATGAAATTGAGATGCTGTGTTTATTATCTTTCTATGGGTTCAAACCCGTGTTCCTGGAATTGGAATCAGTGGAACGTAAAATTCAAATTTTTAATTCAGCCGAGGTTGTTATTTCTCCCCATGGAGCAGGCTTAACGAACCTTATTTTTTGCAAACCAGGAACAAAGGTCCTTGAAATTTTCAATCCCAATTGGATGCTCCCTAGCTTTTGGATGATTAGCCATTATATGAATCTTGATTATTATTATTTACTGGGAAAAGGGCCCCGTCTATTAAAACGAATGAACTTAGAAAGTATTCATGACAATATCACTGTTAATTTGAATGAATTACAGGCTACGTTACAAATGGCATCTTTATCATAATACAAGGAGAGGAGGGGTTTTAATAACCATTAATGGATATTATCCTTCTACACGGGATTGGATTGTAACAAGCAATACATTAAATAATTTCTATCCCTTTTATCAGGAAGAAAAAATTGATATACCGGAACCGAAAGGGATGGAGAAATCTATACAATGGAATCAACTTGTAGATACAAATCATATCCCTGAACAGTTTGTTGTAGACATTCCTGATGGGGTTTTTCTGGGGGAAAAATCTGGTGCTGTTATTACACCCGAAAACAAAATTATTGGGGATGTGTCCCATGAACTATTTGCTTACTATGTTTTTATTAATAAAAAGCTTCCTGATTTAATTGAAATGAATGGGAATACAGCACTGCTTTTTACGTATTTTGCGACCAATTATTTCCACTTTATGTTTGATGTAGCCGCCCGTGTCCATTTACTTCAGAAAAGCAATATTCCCATCGATCGGTTTGTTACCAATAGCCAGTTCCCTTTTCAGGATGAAATATTAACCTTATTAGGCATTGGAAAAGAAAAAAGAATTGAGTTAAAGGAAAATCTTCATTTTAAAGCGACACATCTGGTGATCCCATCCTTTATTTTCAGTTTTAAAGGAATCATTCCAGAATGGGCTTGTGATTTTTTAAGAAGAGAACTGCTCTTAAAGCGAAAAGTTAAAAAGCTTCAGGGATATGAGCGAATTTATATCAGCCGTGAGAAAGCCCGGCATCGTAAAGTGAAAAATGAAGAAGAGGTTATGGACCTATTAAAAATCTATGGATTTAAACGAGTTTTTCTAGAATCTGAACCTGTCACCCGCCAGATTGAACTATTTCATTCAGCACAAATCGTTGTTTCCCCTCTAGGAGCAGGCTTAACAAATCTAATGTTTTGCAATCCAGGAACAAAAGTCATTGAATTTTTTGGTCCTACCTGGGTACGACCATGTTTTCGCCTTATTAGTCATTATATGGGATTGGATTATTATTATTTTATGGGTGAACCCATACCTGTTAAATATGAATTCAATGATTACAGACAATTAGTGGATGATATAACCGTTAATCTCGATAAATTGAAAGATGCTTTAGCAAGTGTCATGAGATAAGGAGTGAAACATGATGAATGATTATAATAATCCAATCATTATGGATTGGATAAATCAAGGAAAGCCACTCCCTCCCCCAGACGCCTATAAATTAGCTGTAATAAAAGATTATGCCCAAAGGTTTTCCATGAACAACTTTATAGAAACCGGTACCTATTACGGAAATATGGTATTGGGTGTGAAGGATGTATTTAAACGAATTTTTTCTGTGGAGTTAGATAACAACCTATATATAAATGCAAACCGGAAGTTCTCCGTATTCCCCCACATTTCAATCTTCCACGGGGATAGTGGAAAAGTAATGCCAAATATATTATCCCTTATCCATGAACCTTGTTTGTTTTGGTTAGATGGCCATTGGATTGGATCCATCGGCCCTAACAATCAAGTGAAAACGGGGAAAGGGGAATTGACAACGCCCATTCTGGCTGAACTAAACCATATTTTTAATCATCCTATTAAAAACCATGTCATTCTTATTGATGATGCCCGTTTATTTAATGGACTAGGTGACTATCCTGCAGTTAATCAACTGAAAAAGTATGTTTTAGCAAGAAATCCAGCCCTTATTTTTGAAAATACGGACGATATGATTAGAATTTATCCACGGTCCAAAGGAGTGTAAAAAAGGGAGGATATAATGAACCGTTGGAAAAATAAGAGAATTATGGTGACCGGGGGAGCCGGCTTTCTTGGTTCTCAGGTTGTGAAAAAGTTACAGGAAAAGGATTGCCAGCACCTCATTATTCCCCGTAGTAAACAATACGATTTACGTGACCCCCAAACCGCAATAGCATTGCTCAAAGATACCCAACCTAACTTGATTATCCATTTAGCAGCTTCCGTGGGTGGAATTGAAGCCAACCGCAAAAATCCCGGCTCATTCTTTTATGATAATTTATCCATGGGAATTCATCTTATGGAAGCCGCACGACACATCGGAATCGAGAAATTTCTTACTTGTGGTACCATTTGTTCCTATCCTAAATTTTCACCCGTTCCCTTTCAGGAAGACGATTTATGGAACGGTTATCCCGAAGAGACCAATGCACCATACGGACTAGCCAAAAAAATGTTATTAGTACAAGGGCAGGCCTATCGGCAACAATATAATTTTAATTCCATCTTCCTCTTGCCTGTTAACTTATATGGTCCTGGGGATAATTTTGATTTGGTAACATCCCATGTGATTCCCGCTCTCATTCGTAAATGTATGGAGGCAAAGGAACAGGGCAAAGACTATATTTCCGTGTGGGGAAGCGGGAAGGCAACGAGGGAATTTCTATATGTTGAAGATGCAGCTGAGGCCATTGTTCTAGCAGCGGAAAATTATGATGGGATCGCACCTATCAATATTGGAACAGGACAGGAAGTTTCCATTCAAGAGTTAGTTCATCTCATCGTTGAAGAGACAGGGTTTCAAGGAGATATTCGTTGGGACCCAACTAAACCTGATGGGCAACCCCGGCGTTGCCTTGATGTGCAAAAGGCTAAACATTATTTTGGTTTTGAGGCAAAAGTGGATTTGAAAACAGGGTTAAGAAAAACAGTACAATGGTATTTCAATCATAGGAGGTAATGATATTGGGAGTCATTACCATGTCTACGCTAGGGAAAAATGGCCGCTTCGGAAACCAGCTTTTTCAATATATGTTTCTAAAAACCTATGCAATACGTTTCCAGTGTATTGTGCAAACACCTGTATGGATTGGGCAACAATTATTTGGAGTTAGAGATTTACCCAATTTATTCCCTTTGCCGGAGGTTAAACAAGTAAGCGAAACACTGGCATTAGACCCTATTCCCCATACACCCATAGTAAACGTGGACTTTTGGGGTTATTTTCAATACCATACAAGTTATTATGCACCCTTTAAAGACTATATCCGTTCATTATTTAAACCAATTACTCCCCTCCAGGTTTTAATGAATGAAGGGGTTCGACGATTACGTTCTCAGGGAAATACTGTGGTGTCTTTTCATTTCCGCAGAGGGGATTATGATGACTATGACGACAAAGTATTTTTCTGTGCCCCCACTATCTGGTATAGAAAATGGCTGGAAGAGAACTGGAGCAAACTAAACTCCCCTGTTTTATTTATTGCCAGTGATGAACCGGAAAAAGTCCTGGGGGATTTTCAGGAATATAATCCTGTGACAAGTGAGCAGTTAGGAATCTCTTTTCCTCTTGCCCCCTATTATCCTGATTTTTATTTTTTAAGCCAGAGTGACATTGTACTTATTTCCAATAGTTCTTTTTCCTTTGCAGCATGCATGTTAAATGAAAGTGGGCAGCTCTTTCTTCGCCCTCACAAAGACCTGGCTCAGATGATTCCCTTTGCTCCCTGGAATAGCGAACCCCTTTTACGAGATTTCTCTCCTTAATTCCCTTGTAAGACTTGCATTTACCCCCACCTTTTGTATACAATTAGGATTACTGAATTGATGTGTAATAATATTTGTTAGAAGGGATGTGCCGGGGTTGAGTAGTTTGTTAAACCTGGAACCTGAACATATCAAAGAAATGGCTATGGTTGATTTAGCTTATCGTTTTCTTACCGAAACAAAGAAACCCTATACTTTTAATGAACTTTTTCGTGAGTTAAGTCAGTTAAAAGGTTTAACTGAGGAAGAAATGAAAGGCCTCATTGCACAGATTTACACTGAAATCAACCTTGATGGCAGATTCTTATGCCTTGGTGACAATCAATGGGGTTTGAAACGCTGGTATCTTGTTGAAGCACAAGAAGAAACAGCAGAAGGTGCCCTGCGTCGCAATAAATATCTCGATGACGATGATGATTTCGATGATGAAGATTTAATTGAAGATGATGATTACGGTATTGATGATATCGGAGATGAATTAGATCGTATAGCTGAAGAAGAGGATGAAGAAGAAGAAGAAGAAGAAGAAGAACTATATGATGATGATGAAATCGAAGATATGGATGATGAAGAAGCTGAAGAAAGTGAAGTTGAGGACGAAGACCTTGACACAAAGTAACCTCAAGGGTTAAAATACATTTCGGGCTTTAAAAGTTTATGAATCGTTTTTTTTATATCTAAGATAAAAGAAGCGCCCCTCCCGATTGCGGAAGGGGCTTTTTTTTGTTTTTTTAGTTTTCTTTATTATTTTTTTTATGGCTTGGTGTAGCCAAGTTTATATATTTATATTTATAGACTGGTAAGGTTTGTGGCAAAGTATTAATGGGTTTAGAAAGAGGGGTTTATTGCATGGCAAAGTATATTTTCGTAACAGGTGGCGTAGTTTCGTCTTTAGGGAAAGGGATTACAGCTGCATCTCTAGGGCGTCTTTTAAAAAATCGTGGTTTACGGGTAACCATTCAAAAGTTTGATCCTTATATTAACGTTGACCCGGGTACCATGAGTCCATATCAGCATGGCGAAGTTTTCGTAACACAAGACGGCGCTGAAACAGACCTTGACCTTGGACATTATGAACGTTTTATTGATATTAACTTAAATTCCAACAGCAATGTGACTACAGGGAAAATCTACTCTTCTGTTATTACCAAGGAACGTCGAGGGGATTATTTAGGTGGAACGGTTCAGGTTATTCCACACATTACCAATGAAATTAAAGAACGGGCATTCCGTGCTGGCCGTGAAGATGATGTTGATATTGTAATTACTGAAATTGGTGGCACTGTAGGGGATATTGAGAGTCTTCCTTTCTTAGAAGCCATCCGCCAAATTAAAAGCGATGTGGGCCGTAACAATGTAATGTACATTCACTGTACTCTCATTCCTTATATCGCTGCAGCTGGTGAATTAAAAACCAAACCAACCCAGCATAGTGTGAAAGAACTTCGCAGCCTGGGAATTCAACCTAATGTAATCGTTGTTCGTACAGAAAAACCTGTATCACAGGATATGAAAGATAAAATTGCTTTATTCTGTGATATTGACCCTAATGCTGTTATTGAAAATCGTGATGCGGACACCTTATACGAAGTTCCCCTCATGTTAAAAGAACAAGGATTAGACGATTATGTATTGAACCATTTGGAAATCGACTGTCCACAACCGGATATGACCGAATGGAAAGGGTTAGTTGATAAAATAAAAAGTATCACTAAAACAACTTCGATCGCTATCGTTGGTAAATATGTGGCACTTCACGATGCTTATTTAAGTGTGGCAGAAGCTTTGTATCACGCTGGTTTTGCCAATGATTCTGAAGTGAAAATTAAATGGGTTGATGCCGAAGAAGTGACGGATGAAAACGTGCAAGAACTTCTTGGGGATGTAGACGGCATCCTTGTTCCAGGCGGTTTTGGTGACCGTGGGATCGAAGGGAAGATTGCTTCAACCCGTTTTGCCCGGGAAAACAATGTTCCTTACCTTGGCATTTGCCTTGGCATGCAAGTAGCTGTTATTGAATTTGCTCGCCACGTAGTGGGTTTAAAAGAAGCCAACAGTTCTGAAATTAACCCAACAACACCTTATCCTGTTATTGATATCCTTCCTGATCAACGGGGCATTGAAAACCTTGGGGGAACCATGCGCCTTGGCATCTATCCATGTAAAGTGGAAAGAGATACGAAAGCAATGGAAGCCTATGATGAAGAACTAGTGTATGAGCGCCATCGCCACCGTTATGAATTTAATAATGAGTACCGTGAACAATTGAATAATGCAGGGATGACATTCAGCGGAACATCACCTGATGGACGTTTAGTAGAAATAATCGAAGTAGCAGACCACCCCTGGTTTGTAGCAAGCCAATTCCACCCAGAATTTGCTTCCCGTCCAAACCGTCCACAACCTTTATTCCGTGAGTTTGTAAAAGCATCCTCGAAAAAATAATCAAGTCGAAAAGCCACCAAATAATAACATTGGTGGCTTTTTCAACTATGTTTGGTGAACCAATTGTGGTGAAAAAAGAAAAGGGAAAACAGTAGAAAATCGCTTAAGATTGAATACCATAAATTCCACCATAACCCATGCTGAATTTCCCCCCACGATAAAAAAATAACTTCGATAATGAGGGAATAAATAACCCAATAAGAAATGTATTTTACCATTGAAAGGAAAGTTCTTTTAGTTGGCAGCCATTGAAGGAAGAGATAGGTGGTCATGAAATAAATCCCAAATGCCATAATGGTGTGTCGGATCATGATTTCTCCAATGCTAAGATCTGGATGCTTCCAAAGAGGATAATACGTAACCAATAAATCTGTTGCTATATTAAGTAAAGCTGCGATATAGCATGTAGGTAATAATTTGAAGAAAATCATTTTATTTCCCTTCAAAAGAAAAAACAACCACAAGAGAATGGATAGAGAAATTGTAAGTATCATAGGAATAGTTTGCACATGATTATTGTTTCTTTATCATTCATTAAAAATAGAAAAAGCAGGAATTCTCCTTTTTTAAATCGAATAGTTAGGGATGTCTCCTGAAAAAAAATTATTGTGAGGGATAAAAATGGAGAAGAAAAAAGTATTAGTGGTAGATGACCAGTATGGCATTCGCGTATTGTTATATGAGGTTTTTGGAAAAGAAGGATATGACACCTTTCAGGCTGCTAATGGGAAACAAGCATTAGAGATTGTGGTTGATGAATCCCCAGATATGGTTATTCTTGATATGAAGATTCCTGGTATGGATGGTTTAGAAATTTTAAAAGAGATCAAAAAAATAAATAAAGAAATTAAAGTCATAATGATGACTGCTTATGGCGAATTGGACATGATAAAAGAAGCAACAGATTTGGGAGCCATTACCCATTTTACCAAACCTTTTGATATTGACGAATTAAGAATGGCTGTCAATAAGCAACTCGCAAGCTAAAGTTATATTGTGGTATAATATAACGGTAAATTCACTATATCCATACAAGGAGGATATTACATATGCCATTAGTGTCGATGTCCGAATTTTTACCGCATGCCAAAGCGAACAAATACGCGGTTGGTCAATTTAACATGAACAACCTCGAGTTCACCCAGGCAATCATTGACGCATCCATCGAAGAAAACTCTCCCGTCATTTTTGGCGTCAGTGAAGGCGCAATGCGTTATATGGGATTGGACTATACTGTAGCAATGGCGAAAGTAGCGGCAGAACGGGCGTCTGTACCGGTCGCGCTGCATCTTGACCATGGCAGCAGCTTTGAAGTAGTGATGAAATGTATCCAGGCAGGATTTAGTTCCGTTATGTTTGACGGTTCTCATTATCCTCTGGAAGAAAACATTCGCTTAACAAAGAAAGTAGTTGAAGCCGCTCACGCAGTAGGTGTTTCAGTAGAAGGTGAACTGGGAACCATTGGCGGTGTAGAAGACGATCTTAATGTTGCTGATGAAGATGCGAAAATTGCGAAGCCTGATGAAGCGATTCGTTTCTGGAAAGAAACAGGTGTAGATGCCATGGCGATTGCCGTAGGTACTGCCCATGGTATGTATAAAGCTGAGCCTAAAATCCATTTTGATGTTATAGATGAAGTGGCCCGCAATATTGACGTACCTGTTGTTCTTCATGGAGGATCTGGAGTTCCTGATGAAGACATCATAAAAGCCATTAGCCTTGGGGTTGGCAAAATTAATGTGAACACCGAGAACCAGGTGGCTATGACGAAAGTCATTCGCGAAGTTCTTGCAGCGAAGCAAGACGTGATTGACCCTCGTAAATATATTGGCCCAGCACGTGATGCCATTAAAGAAACTGTACGTGGCAAAATCCGCCTTTTTGGCAGCAATAATCGATTCTAACTATCACACTTAAAAGGAGAGAACCATGAGATTTTTTATTGATACTGCAAATGTGGCAGAAATTAAAGAAATCCATGAATGGGGTGTTATATCCGGAGTAACCACGAATCCTTCCCTCGTAGCGAAAGAAGGACGTAATTTCGAAGATGTAATCAAGGAAATTATTGATATTATCGATGGTCCAATCAGTGCGGAAGTCATTAGTACTGAAGCGGAAGGCATGATTCGTGAAGGGGAACACCTCGCCTCCCTTTCTAAAAACATAGTTATTAAAGTCCCCATGACAGTTGAGGGATTAAAAGCGGTTAAATATCTTACCAAGAAGAAAATTAAAACCAATGTTACACTGGTTTTCTCAGCACCACAGGCACTCCTTGCTGCCCATGCGGGTGCAACCTATGTCTCTCCTTTCCTTGGACGTTTGGATGACATTGGCCATGATGGTTTAACTTTAATTTCTGATATCGTTGATATTTTTAGCATCCATGATATTGAAACAGAAGTTATTGCTGCTAGTATTCGCCATCCCCTTCACATTGTTGAGTGTGCAAGAAACGGTGCCCATATTGCTACTGTTCCTACCAGTGTGTTGCGTCAGATGGTGAAACACCCCTTAACTGATCTTGGCATTGAACGATTCCTTTCAGATTGGGAGAAAGCGCAAAACAAATAATAACGGGGAAGAAGCACTTTTATACAGGAAAAAAGGTGCTTTTTTTCCAATCAATAAGGGGAAAATAACCATGGAGAAACTCGTCATTGAAGGTGGTCGAAAGCTTACAGGTCGGGTACAAATTAGTGGGGCAAAAAATAGCGCGATTGCCCTGATTCCTGCTGCTTTGTTAGGGTCATCACGGGTCATCCTGGACCATTTACCCGCCATTAAAGATGTTGAGATCTATGGTGAAATTTTGCAAGAGTTGGGGGCTGTTGTTTCTCTCCATGGGGAAACTATGGAGATTGAGCCCGCTAATATTTTGAATTATCCCATGACAAATGGGAAGATTAAACAATTAAGGGCATCCTATTATTTGATGGGAGCTCTATTAGGTAGATTTGGCCAGGTAACCATCTGCATGCCAGGTGGATGCAATCTAGGGCCCAGACCTATTGACCAGCACCTGAAAGGGTTTACTGCTTTAGGGGCTGTCATTTCACGGGAAAAAGAGCTATTACATATTACGGCAAGCGAAGGAGGACTTCGTGGCGCCAAAATATATTTGGATGTGGTGAGCGTTGGTGCTACTATTAATATTATGTTAGCTGCCACAAGAGCAAAGGGGACAACCATCATCGAAAATGCGGCGAAAGAGCCTGAAATTATCGATGTGGCGACCCTGTTGAATGCCATGGGAGCAGATATTAAAGGTGCAGGAACCGACGTCATCCGCATTAAAGGAAAAAAACAACTCCAAGGATGCCGCCATTCCATTATCCCTGACCGTATAGAGGCAGGAACTTACATGATTGCCGCGGCAGCAACCCGGGGTGATGTCTTGATAGATAATGTAATTCCCCGTCATTTAGAATCCCTAACCGCAAAATTACGGGAAATGAATGTTTTGGTTGAGGAACAGGACGATTCCCTACGTGTAATCGGTACTGACCATTACAAAGCTGTCGATATCAAAACCCTACCCTACCCCGGATTCCCCACGGATTTACAACAACCCATTACCGCTTTACTGACTCAGGCCCAAGGAACCAGTGTTGTTAAAGATAATATTTATCAGTCTCGTTTTAAACAGATTGAACATTTGGTGCACATGGGTGCACGCATGAAGGTGGAAGGACGTTCTGCTATTATTGAGGGTGTTACACCTTTAAATGGTTATGAAGTGATGGCAACTGATTTGCGTGCAGGTGCTGCTTTAGTGATTGCTGGGTTAATAGCCAAAGGGAAAACGGTCATTACAGATGTACACCATATCGACCGGGGATATGAAAAATTGGATGAGAAATTGCAGTCCCTTGGCGCTTCATTATGGAGAGAAAATGATTCTGCTTGGAAAGAAGAACGGAGGATTAAGTAAAATGGAACGTAGTCTTACAATGGAATTAGTACGGGTTACAGAGGCAGCTGCCTTATCGTCAGCCCGTTGGATGGGAAGAGGAAAAAAAGAAGAAGCAGACGATGCAGCAACAACTGCCATGCGTACTGTTTTCGACACTGTTCCTATGCAAGGAACGGTTGTTATTGGTGAAGGGGAAATGGATGAAGCCCCTATGTTATACATTGGGGAAAAATTAGGCCTTGGCTATGGCCCTGAAGTGGACATTGCCGTGGATCCTTTAGAAGGAACCAACATTGTGGCAAAAGGAACATGGAATGCCTTAACTGTTCTTGCTGTGGCTGACCGGGGAAATCTCCTCCATGCCCCCGATATGTATATGGATAAACTGGCTGTTGGGCCAAAAGCGGCTGGGAAAGTAGATATTGATGCACCTGTGATTGATAACTTGAAAGCCGTGGCACAAGCCTATGGCAAAGACATCTCTGACCTGGTTGCCATTTTGCTTGACCGTCCTCGCCATGCTAAATTAATCAACGAAATTCGTGAAGCGGGGGCCCGCATCAAACTGATCTCCGATGGGGATGTTGCAGCTGCGATTCATACAGCATTCGATGAACATACCGGTGTAGACATTATGTTTGGAAGCGGTGGAGCACCAGAAGGTGTAATCGCTGCAGTTGCCTTAAAATGCTTAGGTGGAGAATTACAGGGCCGTTTATTGCCCCAAACACAGGAAGAAATTGACCGTTGTAAAAAGATGGGGATTGCTGACTTGAGTCAAGTGCTCCGTATGGAGGATCTGGTAAAAGGTGACGATGCCATTTTTGCAGCTTCAGGTGTTACCGATGGTGAATTGCTTCGCGGGGTACGTTTTCATGGAAATAAAGCCATTACACATTCCGTTGTAATGCGCGCCAAAACAGGTACAGTGCGTTTTGTAGAAGGACAACACCGTCTCGACAGGAAACCTCATCTTGTTTTTAACGATCGTTAATTCATTTAGTAAAGTGTGGTGTTGGATAATTATATGGAAATAAATTTAGGTAACCTTGAAGTAATGAAACTTACTGAGCTTTATAAATTAGCTCGTGAGTTTCAGGTTCCATACTATGGAACATTAAAGAAGCGGGAATTGATTTTTGCCATTCTCCAGGAACAAACAAAAAAGCAAGGCCACTTTTTCATGGAAGGCGTTTTAGATATTCTTTCTGAAGGATTCGGCTTCTTGCGGCCCATTAACTATTTGCCAAGTGCTGACGACATTTATATTTCCGCATCCCAAATCCGTCGTTTTGGCCTTCGTCCCGGGGATAAAGTTGCCGGGAAAGTTCGTCCTCCTAAGGAAAATGAACGTTACTTCGGCTTGCTTCATGTGGATGCAGTGAATGGTGAACCGCCAGAAACCTCTCCAGAACGAGTTTTCTTTCCTGCTTTGACTCCTCTTTACCCCCAGAAGAAAATTATCATGGAAACTGCACCGGATCATTTATCTACCAGGGTAATGGATTTGATTGCTCCTGTCGGTTTTGGCCAACGGGGATTGATTGTTGCACCTCCGAAAGCTGGGAAAACCATGCTTTTAAAAGAGATTGCCAACAGCATCGCTGAAAACTATCCCAAAATCGAATTAATTGTCCTGTTAATCGATGAGCGTCCCGAGGAAGTAACAGACATGCAGCGTTCTGTAAAAGGGGAAGTTGTGTATTCAACCTTCGATGAAATGCCGGAAAACCATATTCGCGCAGCGGAACTCGTTCTTGAACGTGCTATGCGTCTCGTTGAGCTGAAAAAAGATGTGGTTATTCTTCTTGATAGCATCACCCGTTTAGCACGGGCGTACAACTTAACCGTTCCGCCAAGTGGAAGAACCTTATCAGGTGGGGTTGACCCCGCAGCATTCCATCGTCCCAAACGTTTCTTCGGTGCAGCGCGGAACGTTGAAGAAGGTGGAAGCCTTACCATCCTGGCAACTGCCCTTGTTGAGACAGGTTCCCGTATGGATGATGTGATTTATGAAGAATTCAAAGGAACTGGCAACCTGGAACTTCATCTTGACCGAAAACTATCAGAAAGAAGAGTATATCCCGCGATCGATATTCGTAAGTCAGGTACCCGCCGTGAGGAACTTCTCTTTGAAAAAGATGAACTGGCTAAAATCTGGACCCTCCGTAAATCCATTCATGACAGCAATGAATTTACAGAAGCTTTTATCAAAAAGCTTGGGGAAACCAAAACCAACCAGGAATTCCTTGATCATTTAGAAGTTGAAAAGAAAAAGACCCCACAACACACAGACCGCCCTGCAGTCCGTACACCTCGTAACGCCGTTCGGGGTTAATAAAATAATAGGAACCGCCATACTCCTTTTAAGAGAGTGGCGGTTTTTTTTATTGTGGTTGCCTCTGCCTTGCATATATTTAGTACAAACCATTACAATCAATAGTAGTAAATACTTGAGGAAGTGTTGGAAGCACATGAATAATCAAATGTGGGAATTATACATGAAAGTCATCCATAGCGCCGGAATTGGCGATGCAGATGCCTGGGCAAAATTAGATTTAACCATGCCCCAAATGAAGGTCTTGATGATTCTTAGTTCTAGGAGAGAAGCAACAGTAGGCACCCTTGCGGAAACCATGGGAGCCTCTCTATCCAATATGACAGGAATTCTCGATCGATTGGTTACACAAGAACTTGTAGAACGGGTGCCTTCTGTGAGCGACCGCCGCTCTATTTTGATTCGCCTTACTGATAATGCGAAGAAAATCTTTCACCAACTTAATCAGTCAGGCTTTGAACGGTTCAATATCATTATCGAAAATTTAACCTTAGAAGATCGGGAAATTGTAGAACGTGGATTGCGAATTCTTGCCTATGCCATGGATCAAGGGAAAAAGTAGTACCTTGACAAATAGTTCACTTTGAATTAATAATTTATATAAAGTGAACTAGGGAGGAAACCACCTATGGATCGAACCCAAAAATGGGCAATCACCCTATTTTCCATTGGGGTCTTTATGGCGGCTTTGGATAATGGGATTATCACATCAGCTCTTACTACGATTATTTACTCTTTTAAAGTAACTACCAACTGGGGAGCATGGGCAATCACCATTTATACCCTGGGATTAGCCATTAGCGTGCCCATCATTGGTAAATTATCCGATAAATATGGCCGCAAACGGTTGTTTTTAATAGAAATCATTTTGTTTGGTCTGGGTTCCTTCTTGGTTGCAATCAGTCCCAACTTTACCTGGTTTCTCATTTCCCGTGTCATTCAATCCCTTGGTGGCGGGGGAATTTTCATTATTGCCAGTTCTTATGTGTTAAATGTGTTTCCTAAAGAAAAACAGGGACGTGTTTTGGGGATGCTTGGTGGTATGAATGGGATTGCCGCTATTCTTGGCCCTAATATTGGTTCTTTTATTTTAGATGTAACAGGGAATTGGCACTGGCTGTTTTTCATTAACTTGCCAATTGGGTTATTCCTCTTTATTTTTGGGTTTATTTTTATTGCAGAAGGTCGTGAAAGTAACACCCATCCTCTGGATTGGCGGGGCATTTCTTTCCTTACCCTTGCAATTTTAAGTTTTATGTATGGGTTAACCAATCTAGATGGAGTGAACATCTTTGAAAGCATTATAGAGCCATCTTTTTATGGTTTTGTGGGAGCTGGCCTCCTTCTCCTTGCCTTCCTCTTTTTCATGGAACAGGGCCTGGCAAGAAAAGGTGGAGACCCGATCTTGCCTGTGGAGCTTTTAAAACTCCCAACCTATCGTTGGACCTTATTTATTGGCTTTTTATCTGGAGCCTTTCTTGCTTCTGTGATTTTTATTCCAGGCTATGTAGAACAATTTCTAGGTGTGGACGCATCCAAATCTGGCTACTGGTTTACCCCTCTCGCCCTTGCGTCCGGCATAGGTGCTGGTGGAGGCGGGGCTCTTGTAGATAAGAAGGGGCCTATTTTTACTTTAATAATCGCAAGCGTGATTTGTTTCATTGGATTTATGTTATTCCCATTATGGGTAGATACGACCTGGCAAATGGTTGTGGCAAGCTGTTTTGTTGGTCTTGGATTTGGTATGATGTTAGGAGCACCTGTGAATGTGTTGGCTACAGAGGGGACAGAAGAAAACAAAGGGGTTTCCCTTGGTACCCTTTCTCTCGTACGCCAAATTGGCATGACCCTCTTCCCTACCATTTATGCAGGTTTTCTGGCTCGTTCTTTTACATCGGTAGGAGGAGATATTCAAAGGAATTTGCAACAGGCTGGTGTAAATCCAGACATGATGCCTGCCGGGGAAATGGCAAGGTTTGCTGAAATGAAGGATTTTCAATCCCTTATGAACCTGATCGAACAAATTCCCGTCCCTCTGATTAGGGAGACTATCGAAACAACCATCCACAACGCCGTTGGCCGTGGATTTAACCAATTATTCATATGTTCAGCTGTACTTGCTGTCCTTTCCCTTCTTGGGGTGATTGTTCTTGGGGTTATTCGCAAGAGGAAAATTTCCGGGGAGGCGAAGGCGCAAATGGAATAGGAGCGATTTAAATGAACCTTGTTTATGCCGACCAAAATGGACAGGTATTTGATCATCCTGACTATTTGGCAGTGGGCCGCAGTGGCGGGTCCTTTATGGAAATCCTTGAGGATGAATTGATTCCTTTGCCAGATGGAGCTACCCTGGTTAGTTTGCCTGGTTGTACCCCTATTGGCATGGATCCGGAAACTGGAGATCTTCTGCCCTTGTCTGGATATACCGCTGTGGGTGCCCTTTTGCCCCAGGGCTTTACCCGCTTAATGGTTCCCGCTTATGTGAAAACCAATAAAGAGGAAAAACTCCCCTTGTTTGGTTATTCAGCGGTGGTATGGAAAAAGAACCGATTCTATGTGACGGCGGATGCTACTGATGAACCTTATCGCTGGAATCCCAATAATTTTCCCCGCAATCAATTGGATAAACATGTGGAGCGATTATTAAAGAAATT
>CALNBV010000202.1 GCA_937874515.1 uncultured Paenibacillaceae bacterium
TTCCAAGCTGAATACGTGGGTTCGATTCCCATCACCCGCTCCATTCATTCAATTTAACAACGTCGAATATCTTCATTGTTAGATTGAAACTTAGTACTCAACAGGGTGCTATATTAATGTAACAATTAAATGTGCTTATATAATAGGAGGATTTACTAACTTAATTTCTGAAATGATAATAATGCAGCCTTAAAGGCTGCTTTTTTGCATATTAGATGAATAGGGATAATGTATCTGATCACAAAATCATTCATTATGAATCAGGATGGATTAAGGGAGAAGGTGAAGTGTCTTGGATACTTTTTACCGGGACGCATGGGCTGAAATAGATCTTGATGCCATTGGGAAGAATATTCAAACCTTTCGCCGACTATTGCCGGTTGAAACAAAAATTATGGCTGTCGTAAAAGCTGATGGATATGGCCATGGGGCCTATCAAGTAGCGATGAGAGCGTTAAAAGAAGGGGTATCTTACCTTGGTGTAGCTTTTTTAGAAGAAGCGCTGGAACTACGCCAAAAGGGAGTTACAGCCCCAATTTTGATTCTGAGTGCGATTCCTGCACGAGGGCTTGCTCTTGCTGTGAAAAACCATATTACTTTGACCGCTTATCGGGAAGATATAGTAGAGGCGATTATTGAAACAGCTGAAAGATTAAATGAAAAAGTAATCATTCACATAAAATTAGATACAGGCATGGGACGAATCGGAATAAAGAGTGTTGAAGAATTGGAACGGGTTTTAACACGGGCCATGTCCCATCCTTTAATTGAAGTAGAAGGACTATTTACCCATTTTTCGACGGCTGATGAAGAAAAAGTAGATTATTTTGAGAATCAACAGAACAAATTGAATGGCTTTCTAGAACTGCTTAAAAGTAAAGATATTCATATTCCTATTATCCATAGCAGTAATAGTGCTGCTGCCATGTTCTATCCAGAAAAAAGCTGGCATATGATTCGTCTTGGAATTAGTCTGTATGGACAATACCCATCAGAGTATATGAAGGAAACAGGTATTGAACTGATGCCTGCGTTCCAATGGAAAGCCCGGTTATCCCATGTCAAGTATGTACCTATTGATACGAAAATTAGTTATGGTGCTACCTTCAGTACCGGGAGGGAATCGATTATTGCAACAGTTCCCATTGGCTATGCTGACGGGTATAATCGGCTTCTTTCTAATAAAGGATATGTACTTGTTAAAGGGCAACGTGTGCCTATTGTAGGCAGGGTTTGTATGGATCAGTTTATGGTTGATGTGACTGATTTGGGAGAAGTACACCCCGGTGATGAAGTTGTTTTAATCGGAAAACAGGGCGATTCTGAAATTACTGTAGATGAAATGGCATCCTGGTTAAATACAATTAACTATGAAGTCACTTGTATGGTAAGTAAAAGAATTACTCGGGTATACTATGAAAATGAAAAAATTGTATCTATATGCAATTGGATCCTTCCTGAATGTTAATGAATCTTTAATAATCAAAGGGGATATTGTATTGTCCCCTTCCCTAAATCATGTTACAATCAAAACGAATTATGTAACGGATCGATGAAAAAAATGAAATAATGAGAAGGATATTGCCGTCTTTCCTCGAATTGTATAATGGCAGGTCGATTTATCCTGAAATTTATGACGCGAAATATTCGAAAAGTATATTTTTCCACTACCAACGACATAATGGTAATGATATGAATAATATACATTCTTACATTGTGCGTGAACTAAAATAATTCGCATTATAACTTTCAAATTGTGAAAGTTCACATAGCCGTGCGAAGGAGAGTTAGTTGGAGGTGCGTTGGTCTTGTCCAAAGCGGATACGAAACGAATCATGATTAGTCTACCAGATAACTTGCTTCAAGAAGTTGATGGTCTGGTTGAGAAAGAGAAATCCAACCGGAGTGAGCTTGTTCGTCAAGCCATGAAGCTTTATCTTAAAGAGCGAAAGAAACGTCAGATTCAAGAAATGATGCAACGCGGATATATGGAGATGGCGAATATAAATTTAGATATAGCTTCAGAAGCCTTTCAAGCGGAAGAAGAGGCCGATTTAACGCTGGGACGGCTTGTAAGCGGGGTGTAACGCGTGATTGTGAAGCGTGGTGACGTATACTTTGCCGATCTTTCACCAGTGGTCGGTTCAGAGCAGGGCGGTGTTAGGCCGGTTCTAGTCATTCAGAATGATATAGGTAACCGTTTCAGTCCAACAGTCATCGTCGCAGCCATTACCGCGCAAATCCAGAAGGCTAAGTTGCCAACGCATGTGGAAATCGACGCTAAAACATATGACTTTGACCGGGATTCGGTTATTCTTTTAGAACAAATTCGAACCATTGATAAACAACGATTGACCGATAAGATTACCCATCTTGATGATGAAATGATGGAAAAGGTTAATGAAGCATTACAGATTAGTCTTGGTCTTATTGATTTTTAATTTTGGACATATCGTAAAGAACAGCTACTGTTGATTAACGGTGGCTTTTTTCTTTACTGCGACTTCTTACATAGAAGAAAAAAATACAGATGGCACGGGGGATAGGATATGAATCAAGCAGAGATGAATCTCATTATTTCTCGGGAGT
Organism: uncultured Paenibacillaceae bacterium; assembly: GCA_937874515.1. Classification (GTDB taxonomy): domain Bacteria; phylum Bacillota; class Bacilli; order Aneurinibacillales; family Aneurinibacillaceae; genus CALNBV01. The sequence goes on from CALNBV010000202.1 coordinate 2,590, forward strand.
TAAATTTAAAAGAACACCAGGTAAGGCAAACTGTTCAACTTCTGGATGATGGAAGTACCATTCCTTTTATCGCCCGTTATCGCAAAGAAATGACGGGGATGTTAGATGAAAATCAAATACGCAGCATTCAAGAACGGGTAGAATATTTGCGGCAACTGGATGAAAGAAAAAATGAAGTCATTCGATTAATAGATGAACAGGGAAAATTAACGGATGAATTGGCTAAACAAATCAATGGTGCACTCAAGTTACAGGAAGTAGAAGACCTCTATCGGCCCTATCGTCAAAAGAGAAGAACAAGAGCGACCATTGCCAGGGAAAAAGGATTAGAACCCTTCGCACAATTCCTTATGCAAGCAACCAAAGGGAATGTGGAGGAAGAGGCGAACAAGTATCTGAATGAAGAAAAAGGGGTGTCCACCCCGGAAGAGGCCATCCAGGGGGCCTGTGATATCCTTGCAGAAGATATGGCTGATGATGCAGCTGTTAGGGACTGGATTCGTCGCTACATTCATGAGAATGGGGTGATTCAATCCCGTTTGAAAGAAGCGGAAAAAGATGAACGCAAGGTTTATGAAATGTATTATGAGTATCAAGAACCCGTTGGAAAAATGGCACCCCATCGGGTTTTGGCTGTGAATAGGGGAGAACGGGAAGGCATTCTAAAGGTGAAAATTGAATTAGATGAACAACCGATTCTTCATCATATGGAAAGAAAATGGGTCCGTGCTCAATTAATCGCAGGCAATCAAATCAAGGAAACCATTCATGATAGTTATCGCCGCTTGATTTTTCCTTCTGTTGAACGGGAGATCCGCAATCTCCTTACGGAAAAAGGAGAAGAACAAGCGATTCATATTTTTGCAGAAAATTTACGGGCATTATTGTTACAGCCACCTATTAAAGGGAAAACCGTGTTAGGATTGGATCCCGGCTTTCGGACAGGCTGTAAATTGGCAGTGGTAGATGAGACAGGAAAGTTGCTAGATGTGGGAGTGATCTATCCTACCCCTCCAGTAAATAAGGTAGAAGAAGCCCGTGAGAAAGTGATTCAGTTCATCAAGAAGTATGGGGTTGCTATTGTTGCCATTGGCAATGGAACGGCCTCAAGGGAATCAGAGCAATTTATCGTAGATATTTTGAAAGACCTTAAAGAAGATGTGGCTTATTTAATGGTGAGTGAAGCAGGGGCCAGTGTGTATTCAGCGTCTAAATTGGCCGGGGAAGAGTTCCCTTCTCTAGATGTATCGGAAAGAAGTGCGGTTTCTATCTCTCGACGGCTGCAGGACCCACTGGCTGAATTGGTTAAAATTGACCCTAAATCCATTGGGGTAGGGCAATACCAACATGATGTGACCCAGTCTAAATTGGCATCAAGTCTTCAATTTGTTGTGGAATCAGCAGTAAACTATGTGGGTGTAGATGTGAATACAGCGTCCCCTTCGTTATTGCAATATGTATCGGGGATCTCTAAACAAGTTGCCGGAAATATCATTAAACAGCGGGAGAAAATCGGGAAGTTCTCAAGCCGTAAGCAATTAAAAGACGTTCCCCGTCTAGGAGAAAAAACCTATGAACAATGTATTGGGTTTTTAAGAATACCTGATGGAGAAAATCCTTTGGATGGTACCCCTATTCACCCGGAATCTTATAATAAAGTAGACGAATTGGTAATGAAATTAGAAATTAACCCCCGTCAGATTCATACAGAAGGGGCAAAAGAAAAGCTGAAGAATATTTCTCTAGAACAAATGGCAGAAACATTAGAGATTGGTGTCCCTACGTTGCAAGATATTGTGGAAAGTTTAATTCGGCCTGGACGGGATCCCCGGGAGGATTTGCCTCAACCCATTTTGAAAAAAGATGTATTGACCATTAATGATTTGCAAGAGGGCATGGAGTTAAAGGGAACGGTACGGAATGTTGTAGATTTTGGAGCTTTCGTAGATATTGGATTGAAAAATGATGCCCTTGTCCATATATCCCAACTGGCGAACAAGTTTATTAAGCATCCTTTAGATGTGGTTTCTATTGGTGATATTGTAACTGTAAGGGTAAAAGATGTTGATCGAGAGAAAGGCCGTGTGGGCTTAACCATGCGGTTTTAACGAGGAAACAGGGTGGCGTACCTTTATGGGGTTCGCTCACCCTGTTTTTCCAAAAAGAGATACCAACAATCGTTTAATAAGACAATTTGCCGGCGATTTTTCGTATAAAAAGCTCTCATCAATTGTCGTTTTAGCCAGAGGGGCATACTTACTTCCTCCCATCCGATCTACTCAAATCAGTTTATGTGGATGGGGGAAGATTGCCACTAAAGGTTAAAGGTACTCGCCTTCTTCTAATAAATGTTCGAATTGGGCCTTTAGGGCACGAATTTCCGTTAATAAAGCAATGATAGGATAGTTGCTTTCCTCTAGTTCGATAAAGTCGCTTTCAAGATGGATGAGATAAGATAACCCATCTTGCACAGGAGATTTCCCTAACCAATCAATGTGGTGGCTTTCTCCGATCACATGGGGGAGTGATGGAGGCACAGCAACGGTTAGTTTATCAATTTCTTTATGTAAGCGGTGAATAAGGGCGATAAATTGGTTCATATAGTCATCAGGAATGGATACGAATTGAATTTGGTCACCCTGTTCTAATATACAATAACGCATGGACAGCCTCCTTGTAGCTAAGTTTTCTTAAGCAGGTACTAAAAAGTCTAGCGGTTTTTTCGAAAGATTTCAATCTTTACTGTGGGAGGTCGGTGTTCTAATGACAAATCAGGAGTTGCAAAAAAGGGTTGAAGCCATATCCCATACTTTTTTTCAACGTCCCTTTTGCCATCATGCCACCTTTAATAAACGGTTGCGTTCTACAGGCGGGAGATACTTATTGCAAACCCATAACCTGGAGTTTAACCCGAAACACGTAGAGAAGTTTGGCACAGAGGAATTAGATCAAATTATTAAACATGAATTATGCCATTATCATCTTCACTTAACTGGAAGAGGGTTCAAACATCGGGACCAGGATTTCCGTGAATTATTAAAGGTGGTAGGCGGGAAAAGATTTTGCAAATCTGTGCAAGAAAAAAAAGCACAGCCAACCTATCGCTATGTATTGCTATGTACATCTTGTAAAATGGAATACTATCGCAAGAAAAGAATGAATCCCACCAGGTATTCCTGTGGCAGATGCAAAGGAAAACTGAAGTTATTTGAACTCACCCAAAGGAAACAAGGAGAAGATGGAAATGGCTAAGGAACGCCTGGAAGAATTCGCCCTTATTGATTTATTAACAAGAAAGTGCAATACCATCCCCACCTCACTCCAATCCCGAATTTCTATTGGGAATGGGGATGATGCGGCCGTTGTTAAGGGTGCTAATGGGTATGATTGGGTGGTTTGTTGCGATACAATGGTAGAAGATGTCCATTTTAAAGGGCACACCATGAATCCCTATGACATAGGGTATAAAGCTTTAGCTTCTAACATAAGTGATGTTGCTGCTATGGGAGGTGCACCTCTCTTTTATTTAGTTTCCATTGCCATTCCTGCTTCCTGGGAGGAAGAGGCCCTTGCTGAGATTTATGAAGGGATGGCTACTCTGGCTAAAGAACATTCCATGGCCCTAATTGGCGGAGATACGGTGTCTTCACCATCGTCCATGATGGTCACTGTGACTGTATTAGGAGAAGTGGAAGCTGGGAGAAAGCTGACACGAAGGAATGCAAAAGAAGGGGATTTGATTTTTTTAACGGGTACTGTAGGAGATTCCGGTGCTGGATTAGACTTGTTATTAGAGGCCGTAAATGGAGTGAAAGACCACAATCATTTGTGCCCAAGTCTTCTCCCTCTGGTGGAACGCCATTGCCGGCCAAATCCGGATGTGCAGGCTGGAAGGATTCTAGCGAAAAGTGGCCTGCGTGTTGCTTTAAATGATATAAGTGATGGACTAGCTAGTGAAAGTTGGGAAATTGCAAAAGCAAGCGGAGTCCAATTCCTTTTAAATGAAGCTTGTATTCCCCTAAGCAGTGCTGTTAAGGAGTATGGGGACATGAAAGAAAAGGATCCCCTTTACTGGGCTTATTATGGGGGAGAAGATTATAAACTGGTGGGGTGTGTCCCGGAAATTGAAAAAGAAAGAATCGAAAGTCTTTTTCAACAGGTACACCATCCCCTGTTTTGGATTGGCAAAGTAGAAAAGGGAGAGCCAGGGGTTTTCCTTGAGAAAGGGAATGACACCAGAGTACCCCTTCCGAAGAAAGGGTATAACCATTTCAGAGGGAAGGAAGTGGGGGAAGAATGAAGGAAAAGACTTATGTAATACATACGAATTCTGTAGAAGAAACCCAACAACTTGGGGAAAAAATCAGCTCCATTTTACGTGGGGGAGATGTGATTACCTTATCCGGTGATTTAGGTGCAGGCAAAACCAGCTTTACACAGGGGATTGCCAGAGGGCTAGGCATTAAACGGGTGGTGAATAGCCCTACCTTTACCATCATTAAAGAATATGAAGGAAACCTTCCTTTGTACCATATGGATGTGTACCGCCTTGATGAAGGTGGGGAGGACCTGGGGTTTGATGAGTATTTTTATGGGGAAGGGGTTACGGTAGTAGAGTGGCCCCAGATGATTGCAGATTTTCTTCCCTCTGAACGCCTTGAAATTACCATTACCCGGGAAGGGGAAGAGCAACGGGCCATTAGGCTTCTTCCATTTGGAACACGTTTTATTCGACTTTGCGAGGAGATTGGACTATGAAATTGTTGGCTATTGATACCTCTAATCTTACGTTAGGGGTTTCAGTTTGTACTGAGGACAAGGTACTTGGGGAGTTTACGACGAATATTAGGAAAAACCACAGTATACGGTTAATGCCCATGGTCGCTCAGGTATTGGAAGAGCTGGATATGGAGACTGCTGAGCTATCAGCGGTGGCTGTGGCAAAAGGGCCTGGTTCCTATACTGGGGTGCGCATTGGTGTAGTTTCTGCAAAAAGCATGGCCTGGGCACTGAATCTTCCTTTGGTTGGAGTGTCTAGCCTAGAAGTGCTGGCCTGGAATGGCGCGAATTTTCCAGGGCTTATTTTTCCTTTATTTGATGCTCGCCGGGGACAAGTCTATGGTGGAATTTATCGTTGGGGAAGCAATGGGATGGAGACGGTTGAGAATGATCGAATCATCCTATTGCGTGACGCATTAGATTCTCTTAAAAGCATGGGCGAACCTGTATTATTCCTTGGGGAGGATCTACAGATCCATAAAGAAACCATTGAAGAGACAATGGGAACACAAGCATTTTTTGCCCCTGCGTCATACTCATTGCCACGGCCGGCACATCTTGCCATGGCAGCTTTCCGTATGTTGCGGGAAGGAAAAACTGAAGATCGGGAACGGTTTACCCCTTCCTATTTGCAGTTAGCGGAAGCGGAAGCAAAATGGTTGGCGGGGCGGCAAGAATAGGGGGATGATTCTGTGGGAGAGGAAGTAAAATATCGGCCAATGACTTTTACGGATATGGATGAGATTTGTGAATTGGAGAATTTATCTTTCACCATTCCGTGGTCTAGAGAATCTTTTCTACATGAATTAACGAGGAATGCTTTTGCCAAGTATACGGTGGCAGATGTGAATGGGATAGCCCGGGGTTATTGTGGAATGTGGATTGTTTTAGATGAAGCCCATATTACCAACGTAGCTGTCCATCCTGATTGGCGGGGGAAATCCCTGGGAGAAGGGCTTATGCGTGAAATGATGGGACTGGCCCGCAAAGCAGGAGCGGAAAAGATGACCCTGGAAGTTAGGATGAGCAATAGTGTTGCACGAAAATTATATGAAAAATTAGGATTCCATGAAGAGGGGATTCGTAAAGGATATTACTCTGATAATATGGAAGACGCTATTATTATGTGGGTGAATTTAAATGACAACTTATACCTGGAAGCAAAAGGTTTATAATAAAAGACAACATGATGTAGAATCAGGAGCACCTCTGCGGATTCTGGGCATTGAAACCAGCTGCGATGAAACTTCCGCTGCCGTGGTGGAAAATGGCCGGATCATTCGTTCCAATATTATTTCTTCCCAAATTGATAGTCATAAACGTTTTGGCGGAGTTGTTCCTGAAGTGGCAAGCCGCCACCATGTAGAAAATATTACGCTGATTATTGAGGAAGCCTTACGGGAAGCAGAATGCACCCTAGATGATATCCATGGCATTGCCGTGACCTATGGCCCTGGACTGGTTGGTGCCCTTCTTGTAGGGGTAGCTGCGGCTAAAGCCATTTCCTTTGCCAGAGGCATTCCTCTTATTGGCGTTCATCATATTGCAGGGCATATTTATGCCAACCGGTTTATGGAGGAATTCCAATTCCCTCTCCTTGCTCTCGTAGTATCGGGTGGGCATACGGAATTAGTCTATATGACTGAACACGGTACCTTCGAAAAGATTGGGGAAACCAGGGATGATGCCGTTGGGGAGGCTTATGATAAAGTAGCTCGCTCCCTCCACCTTCCCTATCCCGGGGGCCCTCATATTGATCGATTAGCCCAAATTGGAGAGGGCACAGTTCCACTTCCTCGGGCCTGGTTAGAAGGAACCTATGATTTTAGTTTTAGCGGATTAAAATCGGCAGTCCTCAACGCCCTAAATAAAGCGAACATGAAAGGGGAAACCATTTCTCCTGAAAATCTGGCAGCAAGTTTTCAGGCATCCGTCATTGAGGTTCTTGTAGAAAAAACCTTCCGCTTAATTGCTGAGCGTCCCGTTAAACAATTGTTGGTAGCGGGAGGGGTTGCTGCCAATAAAGGGTTGCGTCAGGCCTTAACAGAACGGGCAGAGAAGGAAGGGGTGTCCCTCGTGATTCCACCTTTAACTTTATGTACAGATAATGCGGCCATGATTGGGGCAGCAGGAACCATTGAATATCAAAAGGGAAACCTGGCAGACTTGTCCTTAAATGGGGTACCAGGGTTGTCCTTGTTTAGCAGATAAGAGTTTATCAATTTTATCTTATCTGCATAAGCGCAACTAAGGCTGTCGCCATCGCCTAAAGGCTTGGCTCCAGCCAAGTTTTCTTTAAAAGTGAATAAAATGTACTGAAAAACCTGGTCCATAGATCGGGTTTTTTTCTTTTTTGTGAAGCCGATACTAAGGGAAAGGGTGCATAACTTGTACATTTTGTGTACAAAATTATCCACAGGTTTGGGGATAATGTGTATAAATAAGTGGATATCCCATGAATACTAAGGTTGTTGGCTGTGATTAACTTGTTGATATGTGGATAGGAGGGGGAAAGTGAAACGTAGAGGCATAGTATTTATTTTTCTCCTTTTTTTGGTATTACCCCTGTTTATAGGCAAAGTTGCTTCTGCGAAAACAGTAAACCCTCCTTCAGTAGTTGTTATTCTTATAAATCAGCTATCTTTTGAAGATGTGAAAGGGCTGTATAAGTCGAAAGATGTAGAACTGTCTCAGTATTTTGTCCCTGGGTTAATGAATATTCGATCTGCCTTATCTACTAAAGATATCCACAACTTAATCACAATGGGGTCCGGATCTAGGGGGATTGGTGTTGAGGGGGAAAAAAGAAGTGAAAGAAATAGTGGAACCTTAGAGACCATTGTCCCATCCCTCTCTTTAGTTGTAGAGAAAAATATTCGGGAAAATACAGGTGCAAGGCCTGGCTTGCTGGGGGAGTTGTTAAAAAACAATGGAATTCAGCGGGTGGCCATAGGAAATAGCGATGTCCGGGACAAAAAGGAAAGATTGGCCCCTATTTTGACCATGGATGCAGAAGGAAAAACACCAGAGGCATGGATTGAAAATGAGTCCCTTCTTGGGGATGTCTCTTTTCCCGGGGGAATGCGCACCAACTATAGGTTTATACATAACAAAACCCTTGAAAAGATAAACCAAAGAAATAGTTTTATTGTGATTGAACTGGGGGATTTATATCGGTTAGCCAAAGAAAAAAATAAAATGAACCGGGATTCCTATTCTAAGATTATAGAGAAGAGCCTTCAGGACATCATGGCTTTTGCCACATCTATAGGCAAGAGTTTGTTTCCAGAAGATAAACTACTTGTATTGACTCAGGCCCCTTCTCTAGAGAATCAAAAAGAAAAAAAGTTATTAACCCCGGTTCTTTTATGGGATGGAAACACCACAGGAGTCTTACATTCGGAAACAACAAAACATCCTGGAATCATAGCCAATATTGATTTAGCCCCGACCATTCTATCATGGTTGAAGATTACCCCACCTCCTTCTATGAAAGGGAAACCCATGGTCATCGGGCCTTCCGTGGACCTTTTTAAAGAAGGAACCCGCATTTTTCAGGTGTTTACCAACAGAACAAAAGTCCTTTATCCCTACGCTTTTTATATCGTGTTCACCGTTTTGCTTTCACTTGTTTTCATTTTCTTAAAGAGAAGAGGGGCTTTTATCGAAACATCCCTTCTTTCTTTATTGTTAATACCCACCCTGCTTTTATTTGAACCTATGCTTCCCTTCCTTTCCCCCTGGAAAGTTGTATTACTAATAGGAGGGGGTTCCTGGCTGTTGGCCTGGTGGATGGGTTCCTGGGGGTTCAGAAAGGCCTTTTTAGCTGCTGGATTGTTTAGCTGGATTCCGATTTTTGTGGATGGAATGATTGGCGCTCCTTTCATGTCCCATTCCTATTTAGGATATGACCCTGTGATTGGCGCCCGCTTTTATGGAATCGGCAATGAGTATATGGGGGTTGTTTTAGGGAGTGTGCTATTAAGCTTCTCCCTTCTAGCAGACAAAGGAATGGGACAAAGGTTTTGGCTATTGTTTGTCCTTGTATTTTTCGGGTGGATTTTTTACATGGCATGGCCTCAAGGAGGAAGCAAGGCGGGAGGAATTATTGTGTTTTTGGCCGGTTTTGCTTTCATGGTGATCCGTTTTTCCGGGTATTCTTTCCGCAAAAGAGAAGCGGCCCTCTTCATTGGAGGAACCGCTATGATTGGTGTATGTTTATTTATACTAAATATGATGGTGCAGCCGGCCATGCAATCCCATATCGGTCACGCTGTCAGTGACCTCATTCAGGGGAATTGGCAAGAAATTGGCCGGATTGTAGGACGAAAAGTAGAAATGAATCTTCGTTTGATCCAGGTTTCGCCCTGGGGAAAAGTATTCTTAGCCCTAATGATTGTTACTGCATTTTTTGCTTTCTGCCATTGGAAAGCCATGGCTACTATTAAAAAGGAAAGCCCTTATTTCATGAAAGGAATTCAAATCATCCTATTGGTTTCCTTTATTGCCCTTGGGGTTAATGATTCGGGAATACTTGCTGCATCCCTTGCCCTGGTGTATGCCATGGTCCCACTGTTGTACAGGTTACTCCTCTTGCAAAAGGGTCCATTCTTCAAGAGATTCCTCTAGTTCATGGCGTTTACTTTCCATTTCTTCGTGGAACTGGCGAGCCTTTTCTACATCGGCGAAAACATCGGGGGAACAGAGTTGTTGTTCAATGTCTTCAATTTCATGTTCCAATTGTTCAATCCGACCTTCAAGTTCTTCTAGTTTCCGTTGTTTTTGCCGTTCTCTTTTCTTCGTTTCTTTATCTTGTAGGAATTTTTCTTTTCCCTGGTTGATTTCTATTCTTTCTTCTTGAACAGCAGGTGCCATCTCTTCAAGTTGCATTTTCTTCTCTACATAATAATCGTAATTTCCTGGATAAGATGTGAGCCCATCTGATGTTAGTTCTAAAATGCCAGTGGCTACTTTGTTCATGAAGTAGCGGTCATGGGATACAAAAAGGATGGTTCCTGGGTATTCCAACAAGGCTTCCTCTAATACTTCTTTACTAAATAAATCAAGATGGTTGGTAGGCTCATCCAAAATGAGTAAGTTGGCTTTCCCAAATAGGAGACGAGCTAAAGCAACCCTGGCTCTTTCCCCACCACTTAAACTGCTGATTTTCTTTTGTACATCATCACCGCTAAAGAGAAAATTCCCTAACACCGTGCGGATTTCTTTTTCAGGAAGGGTAGGAAAGGCATCCCATACTTCATCTAACACTGTTCTCTGTGGGTGAAGGTCTTCTTGTTCTTGATTATAAAAACCCATCTCTACGTTACTTCCTAAGCGGAGGCTTCCGCTTAAATGAGGCAGTTTTCCTGTAAGAGTTTTCAAAAGGGTGGTTTTGCCCTGTCCATTGGGCCCGATTAAGGCAATCCGCTCTCCCTTTGTTAAATAAAAAGATAGGGGCCCGGCGAGAGGTTTATGATCATACCCAATCACCAGGTCATCCACCATGGCTACTTGATTGCCGCTGGTCTTATTAATTTGAAATTGGAAAGTAGCCCTGCGATTTTCCTGAATGGGGCGGTCCATCATGTCCATTTTATCTAATTGCTTTTTGCGGCTTTGGGCTCTGCGGGTTGTTGAGGCCCTGGCAATATTACGTTGAATGAAATCTTCCAATTTCGATACTTCTGCCTGTTGCCGTTCATATTGTTTCATTAATTTAGCGATACGTTCTGCTTTTTGCTCAAGAAATTGGGTATAATTACCTGTGTAACGGGTAATTTGATGCCGTTCAATTTCATAAATCACATTCACAAGAGAATCAAGAAAAAATCGGTCATGAGAGACAACGAGTAATGCTCCTGGATAATTGCTTAGGAATCTTTCTAACCAACCCAGGGTTTCCATATCCAAGTAGTTGGTGGGCTCGTCCAAGACAAGAATGTTTGGTTGCATTAATAGAAGACGGGCTAAGGCTAATCTGGTTTTTTGTCCTCCACTTAAAGAGGAAATTGGAGTATCATAATCAATGGGATAAAAGCGCATCCCGTGTAAGACAGAACGAATGGTAGATTCATATTGATATCCGCCTTTTCCTTTAAAATCATCAGATTGTGTAGAATAGGCTTCCATTAATCGTTCATATTGGCCAGGTTGCTGGTGAATAGAGGGATGGCCCATTTTTTCTTCTAGTTTGCGTAATTCCTTTTCCTGTTGGATGAGGTCAGCAAAAACCGTGAGCATTTCATTGAAGATGGTTTGATCTGTATCCAGGCTACTATCCTGGGACAAGTAACCAATGGTTACGTCTTTTGCCGTACGGATTTCTCCAGAATCCTGTAACATTTGTCCTGTTAGGATTTTGAGAAGGGTGGTTTTCCCTGCCCCATTTACGCCAACAAGACCCACCCGTTCACCAGATTGGATGGTTACATTTATATTGGATAAAACGGCCGTAACGCCGAAGGATTTATTGATATCTGCTGCTTGCAATAAAATCATGTTTCGTTCACCTCATATTTCTCGCTTCACTCCATCATAACACAAAAATCATGTATACTTTTATTAGGTTCTTAGGGTTAAAAAGGGGGACTTACCTTGAAAAAAAATGAGGCTGATTTTAAAAGGGAGTTGCGCAGGAGGATTCTGGCGAAACGAGGATTGCTAGATCAGAATATCCATGATGATTACTCAGAAAAGATTAGCAATTATCTCGTTACTCTTCCTGAGATGAAAGAGGCAACTACTATTTTCTCTTTTTTATCTTTTCGAGATGAAGTCAATATTGATGAATTTATTGATAAGGCAGTAAATGACGGAAAGCAAGTGTATGTTCCACGAACCTTGTTGCAAGAGAAAAAAATGGTTCCTTATCTATTTATAGGGTGGGATTCTCTTGTAATTGGATCCTATGGGATCCGTGAACCAGGACATCTGTGCCGTTTCTCTGGAGAAAATGTTCCCTTTGATGTCATTGTTGTGCCAGGTGTTGCTTTTACAACGGATGGCCATCGTTTAGGATATGGTGGGGGATATTATGACCGCTTCTTTTCCCGATTGGAGAATCGCCCTTTATTAGTAGGAGTCTGTTTTAATAAACAGGTTGTTTCCACTATTCCTGTGGAAAGCCATGATTATAAAGTGGATTATATCATTACGGAAGAAGGAGTATCCTCTTGTCGCTAAATCGGGTAAAATTCCCATAGAAGGGGATGCTAAAAACCCAAAGACAGGTGATTCATCCTATTGTACAATATAGAGGGATTTTAGTTAGATGGAGGGTTTATAATGTTAAAGGTTGGGGTTGTGACGTCCAGTAATTCGATTTATCGTGGGGAACGGGAGAATGTTTGCTTTGCCCGGATTGAGGAACTATTGCAGAGCAATTTACAATGTGGTGTAATGTTTCACCGTATTAGCCCTGATGATATTGAAATGATTAAAGAAAATATGATAGAACTTATTGACCGTGAGCGGGTAGATTTTTTGATTACCGTTGGCGGTACAGGCTTAAGCCCGGAAGATGTAACCCCTGAAGCAACGGAAAAGGTCATTGACCGTCATGTGCCAGGTTTAGCGGAAGAGATGCGCCGGTCTGCGAAAAATTCCCGTAGCCAACTTCTTACCCGAGCAACCGTAGGTACCCGGGGAAATGCTCTTGTGATGAATTTACCAGGAAGCTTAACCATGATGGAAGAATGTTTTCTCTCCATTATTGATCTTGTGCCAACGGCTTTACAAATCATTCAAGGTGAAAAGGAAATTAAACAATATTAATCGTCTAAGTGAGGTTTATTAATGACTTATGAACATAGATGAAAAAAAGATGGGGCTTGTTAAGCATTTAACAGAATTAAGAAACCGGATTATTTGGATTCTTGCAATTTTTGTCATCGTTTTTATTGCCAGTTTTATGGTAACAGGTGATGTTGTTAAATATTTTGAAGCACAGGCAGGGGATATTACTTTTAATGTATTCGCACCTGCAGATGCCCTGAAATTGTACATGCAATTTGCCTTTGTTATTGCACTTGTGGTTACTTTTCCTTTTATTTTGTATCATATATGGAAGTTTGTATCTCCAGGACTGCGGGAAAAGGAAAGGAAATCTACGGGAGTTTTTATCATTCCCGCAACCTTATTATTTATGGCGGGGCTTGCATTTGGTTATTATGTTCTATTTCCTATGTTGCTTTCCTTTATGGTGAAGTTCGCCGTTGATTTGGGAACCCAGCAAACCTTTGGGCTTTCTCAATATTTTTCGACGATGTTTAACCTGGTTATTCCTTTTGCATTGCTTTGCGAATTGCCTGTCGTGGTTATGTTCCTTACCCGCTTGCGGATTCTTAATCCTATGCGCATGGCAAAAATTCGTGGATATGCTTATATCGTTTTAGTTATTATTGGTACGGCCATTTCGCCACCGGATTTTATAAGTGATTTTCTAGTGATTGTTCCCCTTGTCATTCTCTATGAAGTTAGTATTTTTATTTCTCGTGTGATTTATCGCAAACAATTATTAGCAGATGAAGAGTGGGAAAACGAGTTTTATAGTGATGAGGAGAACAGCCCGGTTTTAAATTTAAATGATGATGAAGATGAAAATAAATAAAAAGGCGTCCTAAAGGATTGATTATGATCTTTTAGGGCGTTTTTTCTTAACTGTTTACTGGTGCGCTTATGTTTTAAGGATTAGGCGAATTGGATAATGGTAACAATGCGTAGTGGAAAAAAGTTAGTCATACTACTTGCAAATCAAAAAAAAAATGGATATTATTATAAGTGTGTTAGCACTCGGTGTGAACGAGTGCTAATAAAGAATTACTCTCAAGGAGGTTATTTGCTGTGTTAAAGCCATTAGGAGATCGTGTGATCATTGAACCGATTGCAAAAGAAGAAACGACTGCAAGCGGAATCGTACTTCCTGAAACTGCGAAGGAAAAACCGCAGGAAGGTCGTATTATTGCTGTAGGAAGTGGACGTATTGAAGACGGTCAGCGTATACCTCTTGAAGTTCAAGAAGGAAATAAAGTAATTTATTCTAAATACGCTGGTACCGAAGTGAAATACGATGGTAAAGAACTTTTAATCATGCGGGAAAATGACATTCTAGCAATTATTGGATAGTAAAATTGAGAAAGACCAAATATAGATTACCTACATATAAGGAGGGTAAATATTAAATGGCTAAAGATATTGTTTTTAGTGAAGAAGCACGCCGCGCAATGCTTCGTGGGGTAGATGCTCTTGCTGATGCTGTAAAGGTAACTCTTGGACCTAAAGGTCGTAATGTTGTATTAGAAAAGAAATTCGGTTCTCCTCTTATTACTAATGACGGTGTAACTATTGCTAAAGAAATTGAATTAGAAGATGCATTTGAAAACATGGGTGCACAATTAGTTAAAGAAGTAGCTACTAAAACCAACGATGTTGCTGGTGACGGTACAACTACTGCAACTGTTCTTGCACAAGCGATGATTCGCGAAGGCTTGAAAAACGTAACTGCTGGTGCAAACCCAATGGTAATCCGCAAAGGGATTGACAAAGCGGTTCGCAAAGCTGTTGAAGAAATCCAAGCAATTTCTAAACCAATTGAAAATAAAGAATCCATCGCACAAGTTGCTGCAATTTCTGCTGCTGATGATGAAATTGGCCAATTAATTGCTGAAGCTATGGAAAAAGTAGGTAAAGACGGTGTTATCACTGTTGAAGAATCCAAAGGATTCCAAACTGAACTTGATGTAGTTGAAGGGATGCAATTTGACCGTGGTTATGTATCTCCTTACATGATTACTGATACTGATAAAATGGAAGCTGTTCTTGAAAATCCGTACATCTTAATCACTGATAAGAAAATCGGCAGCATTCAAGAAATCCTTCCTGTTCTTGAGAAAGTGGTACAACAAGGCCGCGCTTTGTTAATCATTTCTGAAGACTTAGAAGGGGAAGCATTGGCTACCCTCGTTGTAAATAAACTTCGTGGAACCTTTACTGCAGTAGCAGTTAAAGCTCCAGGATTTGGTGATCGCCGCAAAGCAATGCTCGAAGATATTGCAATCTTAACTGGTGGTCAGGTGATCACTGAAGAGCTTGGTTATGATCTTAAATCTGCTTCTCTTCAACAACTTGGTACAGCATCGAAAATCGTTGTTACTAAAGAAAACACTACAATCGTTGAAGGTGCTGGAGACAAAGCGAACATTGATGCTCGCGTAGCTCAAATCCGTTCTAATATTGAAACCACTACTTCTGAATTCGATAAAGAAAAATTACAAGAACGTCTTGCAAAACTTGCTGGCGGTGTAGCCGTTGTTAAAGTAGGTGCTGCAACTGAAACTGAATTAAAAGAGAAAAAATTACGCATTGAAGATGCTCTTAACGCAACTCGTGCAGCTGTTGAAGAAGGAATCGTTGCTGGTGGTGGTACTGCCCTCGTTTCCATCTACAATGCTGTAGCTGGCGTGCAAGCAGATGGAGACGAAGCTACTGGCGTTCGTATCGTCCTTCGTGCTCTTGAAGAACCTGTTCGCCAAATTGCTGCAAACGCAGGCCTTGAAGGTTCTGTCATTGTAGAGCGCCTGAAAAAAGAAGAAGCTGGCATTGGTTTCAATGCTGCTACTGAACAATGGGTGAACATGATTGAATCCGGTATCGTTGACCCTGCAAAAGTAACTCGTTCAGCATTACAAAACGCTGCATCTGTAGCTGCTATGTTCTTAACTACTGAAGCAGTAATTGCTGACAAACCAGAAAAAAATGCTCCAGCAATGCCTGACATGGGCATGGGCGGAATGGGCGGCATGGGAATGATGTAATTACATCATTCTAAGCATGAAATAAATTTTAAAAGAATAAGGGAGTGTCGTAAAACTACTTTCTAAGTAGTTAGCGATGCTCCCTTTTTTATCTTTATCTTTAAAGAAAGTATAACTTTTTGGACCGTAAGGTCCCTTTTTAAGTTAGGATAGAAAATATGGAGACAAATATTTTGAAACGAATTTT
>CALNBV010000203.1 GCA_937874515.1 uncultured Paenibacillaceae bacterium
GGGTTCTGTTCTTCCTGTGAATAAAATAGAACCTGGTGCTAAAGAAAACTATATTTACATGGCAGGCGGCGAAGTGTTTAAATTTGCTGTGCGCATGATGAATACAGTATCAGATCGGGTTTTAGAAAAAGCAGGGTTAACGAAAGAAGATGTTGATTTCCTTGTGCCTCATCAAGCAAACTTACGGATTATCGATTCCGCAATGAAACGGTTAGGATTATCTGCCGATAAAGTGGTTGTGAATTTAGACCGTTATGGAAATATGTCCTCTGCATCTATTCCTATTGCTCTGGATGAAGCGGTGAGTGAAGGGCGTATCAAGGAAGGAGATACCCTGGTTCTTGTAGGGTTTGGCGGCGGCTTAACCTGGGGTGGTTCCGTATTGAAATGGTCCACTAAAGAGAAAGGAAAGGCGACCAATGAGTAAAATTGCATTTGTTTTTCCAGGCCAGGGATCCCAGTTTGTTGGAATGGGCCGGGATTTTTATGAAAAAGAACCAGCAGCCAATGCTGTTTTCGTAGCTGCGGATCATGCTCTGGGTTTCTCTCTTTCTTCTCTTTGTTTCGAGGGGCCAGAGGATCAACTTCGCTTAACGGAGAATACCCAACCAGCGATTTTAACAACTAGCATTGCACTCCTTCGTGTGTTGCAAGAAAAGATATCTATTACTCCTGACTTTACAGCAGGCCATAGCCTTGGTGAGTATTCTGCTTTAGTGGCAGCAGGGGCGATACGTTTTGAAGATGCTGTGCGAACTGTTCGTGCCCGGGGCCAATTTATGGAGCAGGCTGTGCCCGCTGGAAAAGGGGCCATGTCAGCCGTTATGGGCATGGAACGGGAAGCATTGACCCAAATTTGCGATAAAATCACAGAGGAGGGTTCTCCAGTCCAATTAGCAAATATGAATTGCCCTGGACAAATTGTGATTTCCGGAAGCGCTGAAGGGGTACAACAGGCGGGAGAAGAGGCGAAAACCCAAGGAGCCAGACGGGTGATTCCCTTGAATGTAAGTGGGCCTTTCCATTCCATGTTAATGGAACCAGCTGCTGTGAAATTGGCAGATACCTTAAAACAATGTGAATTGAAAGATGCTTCTGTGGATGTGGTAGCCAATGTTACTGCCCGTTCTGTACGTAGCAAAGAAGAAATTGAACAAAGTCTAATCGATCAAGTTTCCTCCCCGGTTCTTTGGGAAGATACTGTTCGCTATATGCTTGAACAAGGTGTAGATACCTTTATTGAAATTGGACCAGGCAATGTGTTATCTGGTTTAGTAAAAAAAGTGGATCGAAAAGTAAAAACCCTTTCCATTCAAGATATTGAATCCTTAGAAAAGGCGATTCAAGAATTAGTGTAACGTAAGGAGGGAATTGATATGTTAGAAGGTCAAGTAGCCTTAGTTACCGGGGCATCTAGAGGAATTGGCAGAGCTATTGCTTTAGAATTGGCTCGCGCTGGTGCCGATGTTGTGGTAAACTATGCCGGTAGTGAAGGTGCAGCCCGGGAAGTTGTACAAGAGATTGAAGGGTTGAATCGCAAAGCAATCATGATTCGGGCTAATGTAGCCCAATCCGAAGAAGTAGAACAAATGGTGAAAGAAGCCATTTCTACTTTCGGGAAAATAGATATTCTTGTTAATAATGCGGGAATTACCAGGGATAACCTATTGATGCGTATGAAAGAGGAAGAATTCGACGATGTCATCTCCACCAATTTAAAGGGTGTGTTTAACTGTATTAAAGCAGTAACTCGTCCAATGATGAAAGCCCGTGGTGGACGCATCATCAATATTTCCTCAGTAGTAGGGGTTATGGGGAATCCAGGCCAGGTCAATTACGTTGCAGCAAAAGCAGGGGTAATTGGGATGACGAAATCAGTTGCTAGAGAACTGGCCGCCCGTAATATTACTGTGAATGCAGTTGCCCCCGGTTTCATTGAAACCGATATGACTGCGGTGTTAGCAGAAGAAACAAGACAAAACCTTATGGGACAAATTCCTCTCCAACGGTTAGGGAAACCTGAAGACATTGCTCATGCAGTGAAGTTTCTCGCATCGAAGGAGGCAGCTTACATGACAGGCCAGGTGCTCCATGTAGACGGTGGCATGTACATGTAAACTTTTGTATAATACCTTGAGAGGGGGTGAATGTTTTGGCAGATACATTAGAACGTGTAAAAAAAATCATCGTGGATCGCCTCGGTGTTGAAGAATCAGTAATCACTTTAGAATCCAATTTCAAAGAGGATCTTGATGCTGATTCCTTAGATGTTGTTGAACTCGTTATGGAACTTGAAGATGAATTTGATCTTGAAATTTCCGACGAAGACGCAGAAAAAATCGCTACTGTGGGCGACGTAGTAACTTACATATCAGCCCAGAAGTAATTATTGGATTATTACAGTGGAAAAGTCCCGTATTATGATGCGGGACTTTCTCACATATCCGATTTTTTAAAGGGAAGTTCCCTGTTATAAAACGGGTTGGAATATATATAGAGGTGAAAGAAATGAAAAATCGTGTAGTTGTAACCGGGTTAGGTGTTATTTCTCCTGTTGGTAATAATGTTGATACATTCTGGGAAAGCCTGATTACTGGCAAGTCTGGCGTAGGCTTAATAACTGCTTTTGATACAACTGATTATCCTGTGAAGATTGCAGCAGAAGTAAAAGATTTCAATCCGGCAGATTACATGGACAAAAAGGAAGTTAAACGGACAGACCGTTTTGTTCAATTAGCGATTGCTGCTGCCACTTTAGCTGTGAAAAATTCCGGATTAGAAATTACCGATGAAAACCGTAATCGTGTAGGTGTTTATATCGGTTCTGGGATCGGCGGACTTGGCACTTTAGAAGAACAACATCGCATTTTACTGGAAAAAGGCCCACGTCGGGTTAGCCCCTTCTTTATTCCAATGATGATTGGCAATATGGCTTCTGGACAAGTTTCCATTGTTCTTGGGGCAAAAGGGCCTAATAGTACAGCAGTAACAGCTTGTGCCAGTGCAACTCATTCTATTGGGGATGCTTTCCATGCTATTCAAATGGGTAAAGCGGATGCCATGATTGCAGGTGGGGCAGAATCTACCATTGTTCCTCTTGCAGTTGCAGGGTTCTCTAATCTTAAAGCCCTTTCTACCCGCAACGATGAACCGGAAAAAGCCTGCCGTCCTTTTGATAAAGACCGAGATGGTTTTATTGTTGGTGAAGGTTCAGGGATTATTGTTCTTGAATCATTAGAACATGCGAAGAAACGGGGAGCAACCATTCTTGCTGAGATGGTTGGTTATGGAATGAGTGGAGACGCTTATCACTTAACCCAACCAGCTCCTGAAGGAGAAGGTGCTGCACGGGCAATGGCATGTGCTCTTGAAGATGCTGGCATTAAACCTGAAGAAGTTAGCTATATTAACGCCCATGGAACTTCTACGTATTACAATGATAAATATGAAACCATGGCTATTAAACAAGTTTTCGGCGAAGCTGCCTACAAAGTTGCTGTAAGTTCAACCAAGTCCATGACAGGTCACCTTCTTGGTGCAGCTGGCGGCGTTGAAGCAGTTGCTTGTGTAAAAAGTATTCAAGATCAAATTATTCCTCCTACTATTAACTACGACACTCCTGATCCAGAATGCGACTTAGATTATGTTCCTAATGAAGCTCGCAAGGCAGAAGTTAAGGTTGCTATGTCTAATTCCCTTGGATTTGGCGGACATAATGCAACAATCGTATTTAAAAAATACGAGGATTAATTGGCGTGGTGGTGAAATCATTGAATTTCCAGCAGTTGCAACAGCAGATTGGAGTTCAATTTAATAACGAGAAGTTATTAAAACAAGCCTTTACCCATTCCTCTTATGTAAATGAACATCGGGGAAAACCTTTTCAAGACAACGAGCGATTAGAATTTTTGGGGGATGCGGTCCTTGAATTGACCGTCTCCCATTATCTCTATTCTCGTTATCCGAAAATGTCAGAAGGGGAGTTAACCAAATTAAGGGCAGCTATTGTCTGTGAACCTTCTCTTGTTACTTTTGCCAATGATTTGAAATTTGGCGAATTGGTCCTTTTAGGAAAAGGAGAAGAGTTTACAGGAGGTCGTCATCGTCCTGCATTATTAGCTGATGCATTTGAAGCCTTTATTGGGTCACTTTATCTTGATCAGGGATTGGATGCGGTTCAAAGGTTTTTAGAGAAATATGTATTCCCTCGGGTAAGCCAGGGTGAGTTTATGCGAGTGACGGATTATAAAAGCCAATTACAGGAGATTGTCCAACATGACAGTCTCGGGGATATCCATTATCGTATTGTAAAAGAACAGGGCCCAGCTCATCATCGAGAATTCATTTCAGAGGTTACCTTAAGTGGAGTGGTTCTTGGAGAAGGGAAAGGCCGTTCCAAGAAGGAAGCTGAGCAACAGGCTGCAGCTAAAGCAATCCAACAACTAGGGCCTATGTATCGGTTAAAAAAATGAAAGCCCATGTAAATCTTGCTATTTTTGTTCCCCATCAGGGGTGTCCGAAAGATTGTATCTTTTGTAATCAATCTCGTATCACAGGGGCAGAACGTCTTCACCGTTACACGGAAGCAGAAATTAAAAAGATGATAGAAACAGGATTAAGCACCATCAATAGGAACCAAAACGTGGAAATTGCCTTTTTTGGGGGAAGCTTTACAGGGTTGCCCCGTTCCTATCAGAGGTTGCTCCTTTCTGTAGCACAAGGCTATATTCAATCTGGACAAGTTCATGGCATCCGCCTTTCTACGCGTCCTGATTACATTACGCCTTCCATTATGGAATTTCTAGTTTCCTATGGAGTCACTACCATTGAATTAGGCGCACAATCTCTTGATGAAGAAGTGCTCCTCCGTGCAAAAAGGGGACATACCCCAGAACATGTAGAAAAAGCAGTGGCCACAATTCGCCAATATCCTGTTCAATTAGGGTTGCAATTGCTTCCCGGATTGCCTGGAGATACCTTGGAGAAAAGTGTGCTTACAGCGAGACAAACAGCAGAATTGGCTCCAGACTTTGTTCGAATTTACCCTGCATTGGTCATTGAGGATACAGAATTAGCTATCGTTTATCGAGAAGGGATGTATCACCCACTTACCCTTGAGGAAAGTGTAAAATGGGTGGGAGAAATGTGGTTGGTTTTTTTAAAAGCCCATATTCCCGTGATTCGTATGGGATTGCATTCTTCTGAAGATCTCCGCACACCAGGAACGATTCTCGCAGGTCCGTTCCATCCTTCGTTTAGGCAATTGGTGGAAGAAGCACTATATAAACGTCTTTTGAAGCGAATGATGGAAGAGATCAGCGATACGGGTTCAACTGGGATTTTGGAATTAACAATTCATCCTGCTGATGAAACTTCATTACGGGGAAGAAGGAACTGTAATCTACGGATGATTGAAAAAGGTTTTTCCGGCCAAGTCATCCTTCGCCTGGATCCCCGCTGTTCAAGAAGACAAATGAATTGGCGTTTTAACCATGGGAAAGAGGTTTTATTAACCTTCTTAGACCTTAATTTTATGTAGGCCCTTTAACCCAGTTTTGCATCTATGCTAGATGAGCTAAACTGGGTTCTTTTACGAAAAGAATAGTTTCGTTCGTGTACTATGAAAGAATTGGGGGGATGCGGGATGTATTTAAAACGGTTAGAAATTATCGGGTTTAAATCTTTTGCGGACCGCACTGAGTTTGAATTTGTCCCCGGGGTTACCGCAGTTGTGGGACCCAATGGAAGTGGAAAAAGCAATGTATCCGATGCCATTCGCTGGGTATTAGGTGAACAAAGCGCTAAAACCTTGCGTGGGGCCAAAATGGAGGACATTATTTTTTCCGGCAGTGACTCTCGGAAACCGGTGAATTATTGTGAAGTATCGTTAACATTGGATAATACCGATGGGCAATTACATATGGACTATACAGAAGTAACTGTAACCCGGAGAGTGTACCGCTCTGGGGAAAGTGATTATTTCATTAACCGGAATCATTGCCGTCTACGGGATATTATTGAATTATTTATGGATACAGGGGTAGGGAAAGAAGCCTATTCCGTGATTGGACAGGGAAGAATTGATGAAATTTTAAGTACCCGCTCTGAGGACCGTAGGGTATTATTTGAAGAAGCTGCAGGCATCGTAAAATATAAATCTCGAAAAAAAGAAGCAGTAAAAAAATTGGATGAAACGGAACACAATTTAATCCGTATTGAAGATATCATCTCGGAAATTGAAGAACAGGTAGGACCCTTAGGGGAACAGGCGGAAAAAGCACAGAAATATCTAGATTTAAAAAATCAGCTCAAAGAAAAAGAAATCGGCTTATTTATTCTGCAATTTGATCGCCTTTACCAACAATGGACCCAGGTTAAAAGTGATGTTCAATTCCTACAAGAAGAACAGGTTAGGCATTCCACAGAAATTAGCGTCGTAGACGGTGAATTGGTGACGTTGCGCCAAAAAGCCAGTGAGGTTGACCAAAGCCTGGAACAATTACAGCAAAAACTCTTATTTGTAACGGAGGAAGCTGAGAAAAAAGAGGGTCTGCGAGAAGTTTTGCGGGAGAGGATGAGAAACTATCATCGGAACCGTCAGGAATATCGGGAAAAAGGCGTGGCCCTGGAAACGAAAAAAGAGCAATTGGATTCTTTGTTGGAAACCTGCCAGAATAATTTAGAGGAAATGAATACCCGGGTGCAATCACTAGAACAAGAATTGCACTTTGAGCAACGGAGATTTGCCAATTTTACTGTGGTGGTTACCGGGGATGTGGATCGCTTAAAAGGGGATTATTTTGAAATTCTCAACCAGATGACTTCCCTGCGTAATGAACAACGCCATTTTCGCCAATTAATTGAAAGTAATCAAGGAAAAATAGCACGATTGGAAGAGAGCAATAGTCAGCTTATTCAAGAAAAAGAGGACCTTGCTGGAAAACGGAACGCCCTAGAAGAACAACTTCGCTTCATTGGCGAACAGTTGCTAGCCACTAAGAAAGAATATCAAGAAAAAGAAGCCGAAGAAAAACAGTGGGCCCAACGCCGTTTGAATATAAATCAGGAACTCCAGGGGGGAGAACAACGGTATAATGCCCTTCTCTCTCGCCGGGATGTTATTCGAGAAATGCAGGCTGATTTTTCCGGGTTTATGCAAGGAGTCCGGGAAATTCTGAAAGCCCGGGAAAAAGGGTTTCAGGGGATTATTGGTGCTGTGGCCGAATTAATCCGGGTGGATAAAAAGTATGAAGTCGCTATTGAAACTGCACTGGGTGGCGCTTTGCAACATGTGGTTGTCAGTGATGAAAAAGCAGGTCGGGATGCCATTTCTTATTTGAAAAGCAATCGGGCAGGACGAGCTACTTTCCTTCCTTTAAATGTAATTCGTCCCCGCACCCTGGGACCGTCTGAAATGGATCGATTACGACAAATAGATGGCGTAGTTGATATAGCCTCTAATCTAGTAGAAACAAAGGCTGCATATGGAACCATTATCGCCAATTTATTGGGTAATGTAATTGTTACTAACAATTTGGAACAAGCCAATGCCATCGCTCGCCAATTCCAGTACCGGTATCGGGTTGTTACCCTAGAAGGTGATTTGGTCAATCCTGGGGGTTCCATGACCGGGGGGGCTGTCCAACAGAAATCCAATCATCTTCTGGGACGGCAAAGAGAAATGGAAAAGCTGGAGCAAGAGATTGCTGGACAAAAAAATCAATTGGAAGAGATTCAGGGGAAAATCCATCAATTAGCAATGGAAGAGAAAGCCTTTCGAGAAAACCTTGAACATCTGCGTCGGGAAATTGAACAATTCCGTTTACAAGAGCAGGAAATAAAAGGGTTAATTCTAGAAGTTGATGCGGGGGAAAAAGGCATCTCCGACCGCTGGAAGATTTTCCGCCATGATTTAGAGCTGTTAAATAAGGAAGAAGAACAGGCCAACCATCGTTTAACAGTTTATGATGAACAATTAGAAGAATTGGCCATTGCCGAACAGGAAAAACAGGCGGAAATTGAAGTTGCCGAAAAAAGCAAATTGGAAAAGGAAACGGATAAAGATGCATTGAACTTACGCATTACTGAATTGAGAGTGCAAACGGCTACGGTAAGGGAGCAATTGGATTCATTAATAAAGGAAGAAGAGCGGTTATCCAAGGACCAGCACCAGGTGCAAAAAGAACTGGAATCCCTTACCCACTCCCTGTTGAATCTTGATTCTGATGCGGCCTTTAGTGATGAAGAAGAAGAGAAATTAGATTCTACTATTAAAACCTTGCGACAAGAGAAAGAAACCTATACCCAGCAAATCCAAGAATATAAAACCATCCGGCAAGAGTTGTATCGTGGAATTGATGATAGGGAGATGGCGCAAAAAGACCAACGCCGCCAGTTAAAAGAAGTGGAAGAGAAACTTCGCACCGGTGAAGTTTCTGTTGGCCGTTTAGATGTAGAGTTGGATTCTATTCTCAATCGTTTACGGGAAGAATATGAGTTGACTTATGAAAGAGCCCGGGAAATTTATCCTTTGCCAGACAATGAGAAAGAAACAGAACAACTGGTAAAAGGGTTGCGTCGAGAAATTCAATCCCTGGGGACTGTAAACCTGGGTGCTGTTGAGGAATATGAAAGGGTTCGGGAACGCCATGAATTTTTATTGACTCAGCATAATGACCTGTGTGGGGCGAAAAACTCTCTGTATCAAGTGATTCAAGATATTGATGCAGAAATGTCCCGCCGCTTCCTGGAGACCTTTGAAGCCATTCGGGATCATTTCTCCATTGTCTTCACCCAACTCTTTGGGGGGGGACGAGCAGACCTTCAGTTATCGGATGTCACCAATCTCCTGGAGACAGGAATCGAAATTGTGGCCCAGCCTCCCGGGAAGAAGTTGCAATATTTGGCTCTATTATCTGGAGGGGAAAAAGCGCTAACAGCGATTGCATTGCTTTTTGCCATAATAAAAGTGAAGCCTGTGCCTTTCTGTGTATTAGATGAAGTGGAAGCAGCATTAGATGATGCCAATGTGAATCGTTTTGCAGAATATTTACAAGAGTTCTCAAAACAAACTCAATTTATCGTAATTACTCACCGGAAAGGAACCATGGAGGGAGCAGATGTCCTCTATGGCATCACCATGCAGGAATCTGGAATCTCTCGACTTGTTTCTGTCCGTTTAGATGATGAAGTGACCATGAAGTAGAAAGGAAGCGTCGATCTTGAGTTTTTTTAAACGATTAAAAGAAAAAGTATCTGCACAAACCGAAGCGATTACAGGTAAGTTTAAAGCCGGCTTATCCAAGACCCGGGGAGCCTTCGCTAAAATTGAAGAGTTAGTCCTTCGTTCTAAAAAAATAGATGAGGAATTTTTTGAAGAATTAGAGGAAATTCTCATTGGAGCAGATGTAGGCGTAAACACAGTGATTCAACTGGTTGATGAATTACGGGATGAAACCCGCAAGAGAAAACTGGAGAATTCCGCAGAATTACAACCGATCCTTTCCGAGAAACTGGTGAATCTTCTTCATAA
>CALNBV010000204.1 GCA_937874515.1 uncultured Paenibacillaceae bacterium
GAAATTAAAGATTCTGGATTGCATGTTCCCAGCTGGGGAAATAATATAAAGCATTTTTCATTAACTCTGGATGATTTTGTTTCACTTTCTTTTTGCTTAAAGATTCCCCATTGGTATTAAGTTCCCTGAGCTCACTTACAACCTGTTCCATAGTCATTTCAGGTTCCATGTTCTAACATCCCCCTTTCTTTTATTCATGACTATTTTTCCCAAC
Source organism: uncultured Paenibacillaceae bacterium (assembly GCA_937874515.1). Classification (GTDB taxonomy): domain Bacteria; phylum Bacillota; class Bacilli; order Aneurinibacillales; family Aneurinibacillaceae; genus CALNBV01. Next base: position 215 of record CALNBV010000204.1, read on the forward strand.
TACCTAAATTCTAATCAAAGGAATTTTATTTTCTTTTACGGTAAAGAAAACTTGGATGGCGCCAAGCCTTTAAGGCGCCGGCGGCAGCCTTAGTTGCACTTACACGAAAAAGAAAGTTTTATACTTTCTTTTTCGGTAAAGAAAAAATGCAGCCTCCCCTTTTTATGGATGGCTGCATTTATCATGTCACATTATTAAAGAATACCTGCTTGAACTTTCACCTTAACACCAACTACGTCTATTTGTAAACCTTTATAAAACAATGGCGAAAGGCCTTTTACAGAGGTAATAATTCCTTGATTACCTTCTTTAGGTGTTACAGCGACAACCGGTTTTTGGGGTTCAGTCGTTTTTGAAGAAGTGGATGGTTGAGGTACTGGTGTAACTGGATCTAAATTACTTTTTTCTGGAACAGTTGAAACTAAATCTTGTGATGGTACATTTACTTTTGTTGTACTCCCTTTGCTACTGGTAGAACTGGTTGCTGTTGTTTGATTAGATGTTGTTTGATCAGGTGGTGTTTGATCAGGTGAGCCATTTGATGAAGCTGGTGTAGTCTGTTTAGGTTCTTGAATCTTTTCCTGGGAAGATGTTGATGGTGGTTCCCCTTTCATAGAAAGGGTGGAGTTAGAATCTTCTGATTTTAATATATATAACCCCCCACCTAGAAGGAAAAGAGAAACAATTAATGCAATAACCGATCTCCGCATGTTCACCCTCCTTAAGCCATATCTACTAGAAAAACATTAATCTACCCTGTTACTAATGCCTATATTTTATCATATTTATAGCCAGAGAAGATAGAAAAAACCATCTACGGAATAACGACAAACCCTATGAAAATCCCCTGTTTTTCGCCAAGCCTTTTGGCGACTGCGATAGTAATTCTTTATGTGCAAAAAAAATAGGACATGAATGATTCATGTCCAAAATCGCTACATAACGTGGTCAATAATTATTGGATTCGGAAAGGATAGTTTTAGTATAAACGGATATTAGTAATTTGTAGCAATTAAGTTGTTACAAATTTTAGAATCTTATGCATAATAACTTTATTTTCTCTAGTATCTAATAAGCTTATACCCCTTCTCCTTATGTGTCATACAATTCATGAGAATATGAAAAAAAGAACCTGGTTTATTACCAGGTTCTCCTACTGCTGTAATTGTTTACGTTTTCATTAACATATATATTTTTTATACCAAAACCCCACAAGCCAAGAATGTATCTTTTAATGTCTCTAATTCTCTTGTTCCACAAGCCTCATCCAGAACGACCATTACACTATGAGCACTCTTCTCTTCCTCAAAAAAGAAAACAAACTTCTTCATGACTCGGTCATAACAAAACTTCACTGGAGTATTGTGGTCTTGAAGTAAATTATACGCTTCTTGTTTCGAGAACTTGGGGTAATAGGACTTCATAGGATGGTTCATAGCATTTAGTACACATTGATACAATTCGGGCATCTGTCTCGTAAAATCCTGTATTGTTCCAATCAGTTCCTCTGGCTGCAAAACCTGCACTCTCCTAATCATATATCTCTCTCCCTCCTGTTCTTTAACGCAATTATAAAATAAATAACAATAGTTTGTCTGTGATGAATTTTTGAACAATTAATTAAATATGCAATATTTTTTTATAAAAAAATATTGCAATTTGTATGCGCTTTCCTTTTGACAAAATTGGACAAAATGTTCATTTTTCACTAATTTCCAAATTGAAAAACACTGTATTTCCCCCTTTGAATACACTAATATTGTCCAAATAAATTGGACACCCCTATGAGACTGGACACCTCATCGGGCATCCTACCTACTTACACGGGGTTAAATCCCGTGTATTTTTTTTGATAAAGAAAACTTGGACTGTGCCAAGCCTTAAAATAGGCGCAGGAGGCCACCTTAGTTGCCCTTATACTATAAGAAATTTATAAATTCTGATAAAAAAAAAGACCACATGGTTTTATCCATGTGGCCAAGTAAGGGGTTTCGGAAGGCAAAATGCCTCACTGCTAAAAACATGATTAACTTGTTTTGATAATACTTTATGAAAGTTACAACTGAGTTACTTTCTAAATAACCTAATATACTTCATAACAAAGGTGGCCGGCAAGATAAAGCCAATTAATGCTTCAACAATTGAAAGACCCCTTGCCCAACCAAAAGGCGTTACATCACCATAACCTACAGACATAAGAGTAATACAGCTAAAATACAACGTTCGTAATATAGATTCCAAAGAATGGGCTTCATCGTGAATCGTTGTATAGTGATCAACAATAAAACCCAAATTAAAAATTTCTAGCAAAAGATAGAGCAAAGCAAAGAAAATGCTAACATTTATATAGAGAAAAAATAGTCCTATTATGTGAATGAAAGTTATATTTCCCTCTTTTTCCTGCATAGTAATCAACCTCTTTAGAATTTACAATTAGTTTTTTTGTACGGGTTATACCTAAGTAATATGTATGCTGTCCCAATTGTAGGTAGTACGAGGCAGGATTTAGTTTCATTTATTACTATTTAGTTGTTTTGATTTCTGATAGGCCGCTTCAATCGCTGCCTGTACATCCTGTACGGAAAGATTTAACCCGTAATGCTTTGTACTATCCATTACATGTACTACAGCTAAATTAAATTTTTCTGGTCCACTTGAATTTTCCCACTGCTTCCCTATATAAATGACAGTATCTTTTGCAATGGCTTCTAATAATTGACGTTGGGATTCCGTAAGTTTACTATTTAACACCGCTTTATATTTTTGAATTATATTTTATATATATATAAGGCCCGCAAGGGCACCCAGGTAAATTATATTTAAAATAATTTGGCTGGCTAACTCAGCAATATATTGAGAGTCCATTAAATGACCCCCTTATCAAGCAATTTAGTTAGAACTGTTGCCAATTCTGCCCTGGTTAATGGTTCATCAGGACGAAAAGCTCCTGTTGGATCCCCTACCATAAGACCTGCTTCTATTACGCGGATGATATTCTTCTCAGCCCAGTGTCCCGTGTAATCATTTACGGGTTCCACAGTATATTCCATCACCTTTTGATAAATAGCCAAAATGTCCTGCCCATAATTGGTGCCAGGTACTGCCCATTTACCATTCAGGCTTTCCCATGTTGTTGCAGAGCCTCGATTTACTAAATGAAATCTTGGGTCGATCATTTCTTCTCCAAAAGGCACCGGGGATGAAGAACTATAGGCATACAGGTGCTGGATGTGTGCTTTCACACCATCTTCCAGGGTAGGAAAAGATGCACCTTGATTTCCCCCACCTACTGCACCTATTCCAGCTAAATTGTTTTGCTCTTTTTTAACATCTCCTTCAAATCGATAATATCCAGTTTCTTTTAGCATTTGGCAAAAAGCCACATCGCCTCTAATCCCATATCTTTTGCTAATATCAAGATAAAGTTTAGGCAGCTCATCGGGAATCTCCTTATTTATGCTACGAGCGAACCCTAGGAGTTTTGAAACGGCAGCTACACTCTCGCCCATAATAGGCATTCCTTCAGGTTCTGGCGTTGGGGTTGTTGGAGGAATGTATTTAGGAATGGTAAAGTCCCATCCACCATCTTGTCTTTGTTTGGGTTCTTGCATAGAAGGTATTTTATTCCACTGCAGATAACTTTCACCTTTATACAAAACGGCAGGCACATCCACCCCAAGAATCTTAAATTTCACGGTATCTTTTGTAGGAAACTCGTAGGTGTAATCTATCCCTTCTCGATATCCTACATTTTTTAGAAAACTATAAATTAAATGTGTGTTAGTATTCACCAGGATGGCCTTGGTTGCCACACCATTGACTGTCGCAGGTACTTCAGTGTATCCTGGAGCATTTCCTTCTGGAACGTATTTCACCCCAAAGTATTCACAAACCCCTTTTGCCGTTTCTACAGCTACTTCTTTTCGGAATGCTGACGTCCTAAGAAGCTTTGCTTCTTTCAAATTATCCATAAAAGCCGCTTCAATAAGAACCGCAGGAGCTTTAGGCCCACTAACCATATACAAATGGCTGCCATCTTTTATACCACGGTTTTTCTGAGAGGTACCCTGAATAAGGTATTTAATAAGAATATTTGCAAACCGTTTGCTGTTTGTTTCAGGATAGTAGAACACTTCTACACCTTCTGGGTCATTACCATCAAACTTACCGTCATAGGCATTTGCATGAAAGCTAATATGCAAAAAGGAACCTGCAGAATCTGAACGTTGTACCCTGGTTGCAAGAGGAACATCATATCCTTCAGGGGCACAATCTACTGCTATAATTCCACAACGCTTCATTTCATTGGCAAAAAATGCAGCAATAGAATCATTAAATTCATTCTCTTTCATTACAACGCCATCAGGCATTACTGGCGTACGTTTTCCAGGTGTATCTGTGCCATGTCCCCCCTCATACGTCACAATAATACTCATAACTTTTCATCTCCTCCTTCACTATAGAATATTTTTAAACAATTCTTTTTGATTGTTATTTAAAGGAGATTAAGGAGGATTAAGGGACTTTAATTACTATTTTAAAAACACTGTTCTTCAGTGGTCCTTCATGTGTGTCTACAAATGAACAAACCCCCTTGATTTCTCAAGGGGGTTTTAAGTGACTGGTTTTATTTAATTTATACTTCCATAATGATTGGAAGAATCATCGGCCGACGACGGGTTTGTTCATATAAGAATTTTCCAAGAGAATCACGAACATTGGTTTTGAGGGAAGACCATTCATTGACTTTCTCTTCCACACAACGATTCAATGTTTGAGCTACAATTTTATTGGCTTCATCCAATAATTCCTCAGATTCACGTACATAAACAAATCCTCTAGAGATAATGTCTGGCCCTGACATAATGGTTCCATCTTGTTTGCTCAATGTAACTACAACAACTAAAATTCCATCCTGGGACAATAATTTACGGTCACGGAGAACAATATTCCCTACGTCTCCAACACCCAGACCATCAATTAAAACAATGCCTGAATGCACTTTCGGACCATAACGGGCCTTTCCATTGTTAATTTCAATCGTATCTCCGTTATCAATTAAAAAGATATTTTCTGATTTAACACCACATTGTTCTCCAAGTTGAGCATGTCTGCGCAACATTCTGAATTCACCGTGGATTGGAATAAAGTATTTCGGCTTCATTAAATTAAGCATTAACTTTAATTCTTCTGCACTCCCATGGCCGGATACGTGAATATGACGGCCATATACCACATCCGCACCAATGCGATATAGTTGATCAATTACTCGTGCAACTAACTTTTCATTCCCTGGAATCGGATTAGCGGCAAGAATCACGGTATCTCCAGGAAGAATATCTACTTTACGATGGTTGGAGCGAGCCATTCTGGATAATGCAGACATAGGCTCACCCTGGCTTCCAGTAGAAAGAATTACAACACGTTCTGCAGGAAGTTTATTTATTTCTTCAGTTTCAATGAGCATTCCTTCAGGAATATTCAAATATCCTAATTCATTAGCTACAGAAACCACATTTACCATGCTACGGCCAACGATAGTTACTTTCCGATTATATAAAGTTGCAGCGTCGATAACCTGTTGAATTCGATGAACATTAGAGGCAAAAGTAGCAAGGACGATTCGACCCTTTGCTCTATGGAATACATCTTGAATAGCTAAGCCTACTTCTCGTTCGGAACCAGTATAACCCGGCCGTTCCGCATTGGTACTATCGGAAAGAAGGGCCACAACCCCTTTTTCTCCGATCATAGCCATTTTAGCTAAATCAGCGATTGAATTATTTACTGGCGTCTGATCAAATTTGAAATCTCCTGTATGAACAACATTTCCTTCAGGAGTTTCTATGCAGATTCCCACAGAATCCGGAATACTGTGGTTTGTCTTAAAGAAAGAAGCTGTCATCGAGCCGAGTTTTACTTCTGATTTGTTGTTAATTAAATTTAACTTTGCCTCAGATAAAATACCCGCTTCTTTCAACTTTCCTTCAATAAGGCCAAGGGTTAATTTCGTAGCATAAACGGGTACATTCAAATGTTTTAAAACATAAGAAAGCCCCCCAATATGGTCTTCATGACCATGGGTAATGAGGATGCCACGAACTTTATCCCTGTTTTCTTCAAGGTACGTAATGTCCGGGATTACAATGTCGATGCCAAGCATGTCTTCTTCAGGAAACTTCAATCCTGAATCAATGACAACAATGTCATCCGCGTACTGTACTACGTACATGTTTTTGCCAATCTCGCCTACGCCGCCCAAAGCGAAGATTGACAAAGCTTTCTGGTTGAGTTTGGACAAGTTTATTCCTCCTATATTTAATTGTAGTTACAAGTGAAAAAACAAAAAAAACCGAACCAGTCACTTGTAAGTATTATACATGAAAGGGAAGAGGAAAAACAAGGGGCAACATTACTACTATAACCCCCGAACAAAACACTTATGTACTATTTGGGCATAAAAAAGAGAAAAGAGAATTGAGGACGTTCCCCAATTCTCTTTTATTAGTTTTTTTAATTATAGGCTTGGCAATTTTAACCTATTGCAAGTCGTTTATTAATCCTTGCAAATAATTGGTTTCTTTTTCATTACACTCCACTAAAGGTAAGCGAACGCCACCTACTTCTAACCCTTTTAATGCTAAAGCAGCTTTAATGGGGGAAGGATTGGATGTAATAAAGATTCCTTCAAAAATTGGAAGCAATTTTCTATGAAGGGCACTAGCTTTCTGATTTTCACCAGATAGGAAAAGATTAATCATTTCTGTCATTTCATTGCCAATAATATGGCTGGCTACACTGACAACTCCATCCCCACCAACAGCCATACAAGGAATGGTCATTTTGTCATCACCAGTGTATAATGAGAAATTTTCTGGTGTACGATCAATAATTTCAGCCATTTGCGTTAAATCTGCATTGGCTTCTTTTAAGGCAACGATATTTTCCACATCATTTGCTAACCGGGCAACTGTATCCACTGCCATATTAATCACAGAACGTCCAGGAATGTTATAAAGCATCACTGGCAATTTTGTGCTTGATGCAATCGTTTTAAAATGCTGGTAAATCCCTTCCTGAGAAGGTTTGTTGTAATATGGAACCACTAACATAATTCCATCTACGCCAATTTCCTCAGCCTTTTGGGTTAATTCAATGGAAGCAGCTGTATTATTGCTGCCTGTTCCCGCTATTACCGGTATACGCCCATTCACAATTTCTACCACATGGCGAAACAGGTCTAATTTTTCCTGGCTAGTCAGTGTGGGGGATTCCCCAGTTGTACCAGCAACAACAACCGCGGTGGTACCTGTAGAAATAAGATGCTCAACTAACTCTTCTGTTTTATTCCGGTCTACCTTTAGATTGCTATCAAAAGGTGTAACCATAGCTGTTAATAATCTTCCAAAAATAGCCACGTTTCTCCTCCTCAATTCAAACCTTAACCTTTATGCAATTGGAATTTTTTATGAAGGGCTTTAACAGCCCGGATCATATCTTTTTCATAGACCAATACCCAAATCGTAGTATGAGAATCGGCTGATTGCAATATACGTATATCCTCTCCAGTAAGGGCTTCAACAATGTGTGCCATTACCCCTGGAACACCAGCCATTCCCGCACCTACGCAAGAAACTTTGGCGCAATGGGGGGTAGCCAGCACTTCATAACCAAGGTTTTGAATAATTTCAATGGCCTGTTGATCCTGTTCCTTACGAACAGTATACGCCACTCCACGAGGATTTACATTAATAAAATCCACACTGATTCGATGAGCAGCCATGGCTTTGAACACATCAACCTGTACGTCATACTGTCCTTCTTTGGCCATTACTTTAATCTGCGTTAAATTGGGAACATGGGCTATCCCAGTAATTACCCGATCTTGCACCCTACCCTCTTTACCTTTAGCATCTGCAAGACCAGTCACAAGTGTTCCTTCATCATCCGAAAACGTGGACCGGATGCGAAGTGGGATGCCTGCCTGTGCCGCAACTTCCACAGATCGAGGGTGGATGACTTTCGCTCCTTGATAGGCCATATTACATACTTCCATATACGTAAGGACAGATAAAGAGCGAGCCTCTTCCACGATTTGAGGGTCTGCAGTCATGATTCCTTCAACATCCGTAAAAATATCAATTATTTCTGCTTTAAGAGCTACACCCAGAGCCGTTGCCGAGGTATCACTGCCCCCACGACCAAGGGTTGTAATCTCCCCATTTTCTGTGCTTCCCTGAAAACCAGTCACAACAACTACCTTCCCCCGTTCCAATTCTGCAAGAATTCGTTCAGGGTAAATCCTTTGAATTTGTGCATCATTAAAATCATCATTTGTAACAATCCCCGCCTGCCGTCCTGTAAGGACAATCGCCGGAATCTCATCGGAATTTAGCATACTAGCCATGGTGGATGCAGAAATAATCTCCCCACAGGAAAGAAGTAAATCTACATCCCTTGGCTGTAGTCTATTTCCATTTTCCAAGACTAATTGTAGCAAGGTATCTGTTGCATAAGGATCCCCTTTTCTGCCCATAGCAGAAACTACGACACAAACAGAAAAACCCTTCTCCAAAGCCACTTTTATATGATGTATAGCACGCCTTCTCTTCTCAACAGTCGTTAGGGATGATCCACCGAATTTCTGGACCAATATTCTCATAATTTTCGGAAAGCACCTCTATTTTATTGGCGTTTAATCCATTCTTCAGCAATTTGAACAGCGTTCCATGCTGCCCCTTTGAGAAGATTATCGGAAACAACCCACATGTGAAGTCCCTTTGGATAATCTAAATCACGGCGAACCCGGCCAACAAATACTTCAATTTTTCCAGTGGCATCTGCAGGCATTGGATAAACTTGTTCTTCTGGTTTGTCCTGAACAATAACACCGGGAGCATTTGCAAACAATGCCATTACATCAGCCATTTCAAAATCCTCTTTTAATTCTACATACACTGATTCAGCATGGCCTCTTTCGACGGGAATACGCACACAGGTTGCAGAAACCTTAATGGATTCATCACCGTAGATTTTTTTCGTTTCACGAATCATTTTCATTTCTTCATTAGTAAAACCATTATCTAAAAATACATCAATTTGTGGAATGGCATTAAATGCAATTTGATGTTTAACAGGAAGAGAACCCACTGGCAATACTTCCTTCTTCACTTCATCACCATTAAGAACGGCCTGGGATTGGTCTACTAACTCTTGAATTGCTTTTGCTCCAGCCCCTGAAACCGCCTGGTAAGTGGAAACTACAATACGATCCATTCCATATTTATCGTATAAAGGTTTTAATGCAGCCACCATTTGTATGGTTGAACAGTTAGGATTAGCAATAACCCCATTGTTATCGAAAATTTTATCTGGATTTACTTCTGGCACAACAAGAGGAACATCCGGATCCATACGGAAGGCACTGGTATTATCGATGCAAAGGGTTCCTCTTTTAATTGCTTCTGGCACAAGTTTTGTACTTACACTCCCACCAGCACTAAACAAAGCAATATCCACACCTTCAAAAGCTTCTGGAGTAGCTTCTTCAAGGGTATATTCATTACCTTTAAACATGACCTTTTTTCCAGCGGAACGCGCAGATGCCAATAACTTTAATGAAGCAAGTGGGAAGTCTCGTTGTTCTAATATAGACAGCATTTGCTGGCCTACTGCTCCTGTTGCTCCTACTACTGCTACATGAAATTGTTTTGTTTTCGACATTTTCCCCACTCCTTGTTTGATATAAAGCAATTCTACTACAACTTTTAGTTACAATCGATATTTTTCAACCAAAACAGGTTGCGTCTGTTTTCCATCAAGAGCCGCTTCACATGTTTGCTGAATCAATTCCATTCGAGCCACTAAGGAATTAGGCTTTTGTTCTGGTGCATCCTGTCCATAGGGAACAAAGTAAATGTTTTTGGTTGTTAACAAC
>CALNBV010000205.1 GCA_937874515.1 uncultured Paenibacillaceae bacterium
GGATCAGATAAAAGGGGGATGGGTGGATGCCATTCCAGGTTCTCCCCCAGATTTATCCCAGTTGCCCAAGGGATGTGTGTTTGCTTCCAGGTGTGCTGATGCCATGGAAAAATGCTACCGCCAGGCGCCTATATTACGGGGGGAAGGAAAAGGCCATGTTTCTGCCTGCTGGGTCCATACGGCTCTGCAAAGTCAAGGGAACCAGGGGGTAGTCTATCGGGTAAGGGGGAAATCCCATGGATAAACCTCTTGTGGATGTCAGGGGAATTTCCCGCCATTTTCTCGCAGGAAATCATGTGGTAAAGGCGGTCAGGGAGATTTCCTTTACCATCCCTCATCAGGAAACCTTAGGTGTTGTTGGAGAATCTGGATGCGGAAAGTCAACCTTAGGAAGAACCCTTCTCCGGTTATACGAGCCTACAAGTGGGGAGTTTTATTTTAATGGAAGGGATGTTTTTAAGGCAAAAGGGAAAGAGGCCTTTCAACTTCATAAAGAAATCCAAATGATTTTTCAGGATCCCTATGCCTCTTTAAATCCAAGGATGACCGTGGAAAATATTATTGGGGAAGGAATGGATTTGCACCAACCTATGCCTGCTCATGTTAGAAGAAAAAAAATTGAACGATTTATTGAAATGGTGGGGTTGGGCAAAGGGGTTCTCAATCGTTATCCCCATGAATTTTCCGGAGGTCAACGGCAGCGAATAGGCATTGCCCGGGCACTGGCTGTAAAACCAGGGTTTATTATTTGTGACGAACCTACTTCAGCTTTGGATGTGTCCATTCAAGCACAAATCGTTAATCTCTTAAAAGACCTGCAAAATCAATTAGGGCTTACTTATTTGTTTATTGCCCATGATTTATCTGTGGTGAAATATATGAGCGATCGGGTAGCTGTCATGTATTTAGGCAAAATTGTAGAAATTGGGGAGACGGAAAAGATTTTCTCCCGCCCCCATCATCCATATACTCGTGCACTATTATCGGCTGTGCCTATTCCAGATCCAAATGTAGAGCGGAAAAGATCCCGTTTTCTACTAAAAGGGGATCCACCAGGCCCTTTCCAGATTCCTACTGGTTGCCCTTTTCATCCTCGCTGTCCTCTCGTTCGTTCTGAATGCAGGGAAGTGGAACCGAAAAGAAAGGAAGTAGAGAAAGGGCATTTCGTGAGTTGTATATTGTAGATTTTGATTGGGGGCACCGTAGGAGGTGCTTCTTTTTTTAAAGAAATGGATGATGGAAATCTGTCGATCCAACCTCAATTTACTTGTGAAAAATGTGGAAGGGAGATTTATCCGGAGTACTTTGAAGGGGTACATGGAGAAATTAATCGTATTTTGGATGTGAAGAAATAAAAGACCCGGGCTATCCCGGGTTTTCTTAACAATAAGACCGTAAGGTCAATGGTTGAGTAAGATGCTAATGAATCAAATCAGTTGCCTTTTTGCGAGCCGATACGAGGGAAACTG
>CALNBV010000206.1 GCA_937874515.1 uncultured Paenibacillaceae bacterium
ACCGGGATTATTGTTGCCAGTACACATCCATGAATGGATTTATTACCAACCGTTATTCTACCTTCCATAAATTATTCGAAAAAATATATCCCAAACTCAATAAAAGACAATATATTATGCAACAGGGTTTACATCTCATGACAATCAATAAGGAAATCCTGGATTTCCGTGCCTTAGTGCAAAAGGATCAGCGGGGAGAATGGAATATCATCTCTATTGTTGCCAGGGTGAGCAATGAAAAAAATATAGTTTCAAACATTGCGAGAGGGGGTACCATTTACCCCTTGACTGAAGCCCTTAATTCATTGGATATTCCCCTTCCTGTCGTATCTACCAGGCGTAAAATAAAGGAAACTTCCCTTAAAGTTGCAAAATCCTTAGAACAATATTTGCCTGGGGAATATGCTGAACTAGGTATAGACCTGGCTCTTGATACCAGGGGAAATCTCTGGTTGATTGAAGTCAATTCAAAACCTTCAAAAACTACCGCTTCCCTTTCCAAAGGAACTGCCGAAAATAAAGTCCGCCGATCCGTAGTGAAATTAATGGATTACTGCTTTTATCGGAGCGGGTTTATCCACTTATTCCAACATCCAAGTAGAAGGAGGTCTAAAAAGGGATGAACATACAATCCGCATCATTGGGAATACTTGCTACCCCCAGCAAACGATACCCCCCTTTTTCTGAAAAAACTCACTATGCCTATTTGTGTGCTGCAGGAAGAAAAATAGGTATTAATGTGTTTGTTTTTCTACCTACAGAAGTTGATTTCGAAAACAAAATGGTCACAGGCTATCAATACAACAATTACAGATGGGAAAAACACTTATTTCCATTACCCTCTTTCGTATATGACCGATGTTCAAACCGAAAAAAATACCGAAACCAAATTCAACAATTAAAGGCAAAACCCTCAGTTGTCTTTCTAGGTCATGTATTGCCTAATAAATGGAAAAATTATCAACATATGATACAACATTCGGGCTTACTTCCCTACATTCCCCCTACTGAACTCATTGATTCCATGCATGAAATTGGCCAATGGTTAGAAGATTATCAATCTGTTGTCATTAAACCCATCCAGAATTCTCTAGGAATCGGTGTCATGAAAATTGCACAAACGGATGGTTATTACACTCTTCAAGGAAGAGATTATAAAAATAAAATTTTATTTAAAGAATTTGCAGATCAGGCTGCCTTATATTCCTGGTTACACAGCCATTTAAAAAATAAAACAATGATTCAACCGTACCTATCCCTTTGCACAGATGAAGGAGTTCCCTTTGACATTCGTGTCCTTGTGCAAAAAGGGGGAAACGGCAAGTGGAAAGAAACAGGGAGAGCTGTACGTGCTGGTGTAAAAAATGGAATTACCTCTAATTTATGTGGCGGCGGCAAAGCCTTTTCTGTCAATGAATTTTTGATGAAGTTTTTCTCCCAGGAAGAAATTACAGAAATAAATCAAACCATTGATTCTATTGTCAGTGAACTTCCTTCTTTCATTGAAAGCCGTCATGGCAGACTTGTAGAATTAGGCATTGATATAGGCGTAGATAAAAATGGGGAAGTTTGGATTATTGAAATTAACTCCAAACCGGGAAGGGCTTCTTTCCGAAAAATAAATAAAGGGGCTTATTATAACCAGGCACGATTAAATCCTTTAAAATACGCCTACTTCCTTTCTAGAAATTTAGTTGGTGTTAAAGAATGATGAATGGATCTGCTAACCATGGATGGATCTCATACCATCCTGATTCTAGAAGTTGGTTTTTACACGTGATCCGTGGTGAAGGTCCATTTCTATATACACCAGAGAGAACAATCATTTCCGTTGGCAATTGGAAAAAGGAGTTTAGAGTTATCAATGAAGAACCCCTGAAGGAAATGATTTCTACGAAAATTTCTTACCGAAGAAACATGAATGGATTTTATCCTGGGCCCTTTATGGGAATTCTCACAGTAGAAGGCAAAAATCATTTCAAAGGTGTCAGGGAAAACTTTATTGACCTTATTGAAGAAGGAAAAAAAGAAGGGGCATTTGTTTATGTAGTGCCCATTGAAAAAATCCATTGGAAGAAACAATGGGTCACAGGATATTTGTATGATTCCAGAACTAAAAAATGGTGCAAAGAAATCCTTCCTTTTCCCCATGTCTTCTACAATCGTATTCCCAGCAGAAAAGAGGAAGAAAAAAAACACGTACAGCTGGCTTTAAAAAAATTGGCAATGCAAAAAAAAACAGTCCTTTTTAACCCCCATTTTTTTGATAAAGCATCAATCTTTGAAGTCCTTCGTTATCATTCTTCTATCCGTTATCTTTTGCCGGAAACCCGCTATTTTCAAACAGCTAAAGATTTAGAAGTTATGATTAGGAAATATCCTTTTATCTATTTAAAACCCCTTAAAGGAATGGCGGGAAAAGGAATTTACCGTTTAGAAAAAAACAAAACTGATTTTCTCCTGAAATATCAACAAGGGAAAGAAACCTTACAAAGGGCATTCAGTTCCTTTGATGAAACCCTCACTTATTTACAGGAACGATGTAAAATCCCTTATTTAATCCAACAAGGGATCCCCCTTGCCCAATATAAAAATAAAGCCTTTGATTTTCGTCTTCTTGTACAAAAAAACGGGGTTGGGAAATGGGGATTAACAGGAGTTGGAATCCGACTTTCTGGAGAAGGAAATATAACAACCCATGTCCCTAGAGGGGGATCCATTCAATCTCCAAAGGAAATCCTCCCTATGGTTTTTCCAAATACAAAAAGCCAGTTAATTATGGAACAATTAAAAGGAATTGCCCTAACAATAACAAAAGTATTAGAAAGCAAATGGCCTACATTAGGTGAAGTTTCCATGGATATTGGGATGGATCACAATGGACACTTTTGGTTTTTCGAGGCAAATTCAAAACCAGGAAAATTTGATGAACCTACTATCCGAAAACCTTCCCTTCATAATTTAATTCATTATTCTCAATATCTATTCAACTTGCCGTAAATAATCAATAACCTCATCAAGATGCCGAATTAAATCCAATCCTTTTTCACGGAGAATTCCTGCATGAAAACTATTGAACGTGTTCGCTTCTTCCTGAACCTTTCTTTGGATTCCATGCAACTTCTCTAATTCTTTTTTATTTAATGCCTCTTCTATGGAATCACATATGAACATTCTACATATACTGGTTTTAAAAGAAGGCTTTAACCCACATCCTTCCCCTTTAATGAAAAAAGGACAGATTCCATACTTTAATCTTAAATCAACGGCCTGGTACTTTGTATGCTGACTGCCCATTAATTGTTCAAAAACGTGAGAGGGTATGCTACCATCCTCCCTCTTTTCATAAAAAGACGAATGCATATGGGCTCCAGCTATAATTTCATATTCATAAATGTGATTTTGAGGATGATTCCAGATCTCCTTCTTCAAAAAAGATTCTTCCCCACTTCTAACCATTTTCCATAGTTCAAAAAGTGTAAAAACGGGTTCATACCGGCAACACCCAGCAGGCTCAAAATCCTCCGAAATCCTTTGGAAATGAGGATCCCTACATTGGCGGCAATGGGGAGAAAGCAATTGTTTATTATGTTGATCCCAGATGAATGTCATATTAATCTCTCCTCATTCATTTCAGCAGATAGAACTATTATAAATAGTCCCCGAACAAATAAAAAGCTGCAATAGAGTATAATTACTCATTGCAGCCCTTCATAACATTACACAGTTGTAACATGATGTTCCTCTTCTAACGCCTCTACTGGTTGATTGATTAAGGGTTCGGCTCTTTCACCAGGGTCACCTGGAATCTCCCCTAGTTGACGCAGGTTATCGTTCCTTATGCCTTCACGACCATCCATAACTTTATCACAAAAACCTAGACAAACACGCAAAATCTCATCCCAGTTTGCATAACTGAACAATAACATTATTACCATCCCCCCCAGCAAATTTTAGAGGTCCCTCTACTTCATTGTACTACAACCTAAATCACATTATTCAATAATTAAGACTATTCACAAAATTGACATTTATTCTAATCACCCAATATATAATTTAATCCCCACCTCTGTTTTATCCAGTAGGTGGGGTTTTCTATGTTTTTTTACAGAAATCTGCGATGGCATTTCTTCCCGTCATAGGTAAATAGGACTTTTCTTTGTTCAATCATTGTTTCCATATGAATGGATTTACCCCAGAGAAAATAAATATAAGGCATTGTTTTTTCTAAATACTTTATATCCAATTCAATTGTTTCATACTGATGATAAATATATAATTCTCCATTGCGAAGATAGTCTCCATCTTTTACAAGCAAATAAGGAAACCCTCCATTTACTTTGTTGTTCACCAGTTGATCTCTTACGTATTCCCAGGTCTTTTCAGTAATGGTCCAGTCATTTCCTTGCTTGGCAAACACATACATATCCATTTCATCTACTAATTCTTTCGTTAAATAATTGCGGATAAATGATAAATCATTTTCGATTTCTCGTACCTCAAATATTTTTTCTCTTCCTTTTCCCGGCTTCCGATTAAATTTCCTCATTTCTTCTTCTGTAGGGTGATCCCATCGCTTTTCAATATCCTCTAAAATTTTCAAGCCCAAATAATATGGGTTAATACTCGTAGGAGAAGGCTGAATCACTCCTGAATTTAATTTGGCGAATTCGACTGTTTCCTCTTCTGTTAAATCCATCTCTCTAATAATTCGCTGATGCCAATAAGAAGCCCAACCTTCATTCATAATTTTCGTTTCAATTTGCGGCCAGAAATACAGCATTTCTTCTCTCATAATGGTAAGGATATCTCTTTGCCATTCTTCAAGGTTAGGGCTGAATTCCTCAATAAAAAGCAATAAATCCTTTTCTGGCCTTGGCGGGAAACGTCGATTATTCTGCAACTCATCATTTTCTTCTTTTGTTTCCTTTACTTCTTCTAGTTTCCAAAGATCATGGTATTCAGAAACCCTTTTGTCTTTAGGCATTGGTTCGTTTTCTTTCCATTCAAATTGCCTGCTTGTTAAGCCAGGATCAATATGTTCCTGAATAGCAAGGACAGCATCTAAAAAATTTTCCACCTTTTCTTTTCCATATTTCATTTCATAGGAACGTAATCGTTCAGCTGTAGCTGCCATGCTTTCTACCATGTTTCGATTTGTTTTACTAAAATGCATATTGTTCTTAAAAAAATCACAATGAGCAAGAACATGGGCTACGATCATTTTGTTCTGGATTAAGCTATTTCCTTCAAGAAGAAAGGCATAGCAGGGATTGGAATTGATAACCAATTCATAGATTTTGCTTAAACCTAGATCGTATTGTAATTTCATTCTGTGGAATGTCTTGCCAAAACTCCAGTGTGAAAATCGAGTCGGCATTCCATAAGCCCCAAAGGTGTATATAATATCAGCTGGACAAATTTCATATCTCATAGGATAGAAATCCAGGCCAAACCCTTTTGCAATTTCAGTAATTTCATCTACTGCCCGTTCTAGTTTTTTCATCATCTCGCTCATTATGTTCCCTCTTTTCTAAAGAAGGTGGTAAGGGCTTTATAAACTTCACCCTTTTCTCGTATAATGGCATACTTAAACTTGGAATCATTCATATGTTTATAGGCTGACATCAATGTACTGTGGCGGTTATATTGATTCACTTCGCCATAACAAAACATGTTAGACACACCCATTAGTTCTTTTACCAGCTTTACACAACGCTCATTATCTGAAGTCAAATTGTCTCCATCAGAAAAATGGAAGGGATAAATATTATATAAGGATGGGGAATATCTTTCACCGATAATTTCCAATGCCTTACGATAAGCGGAGGAACAAATCGTTCCCCCACTCTCTCCCTTCGTAAAGAACTCTTCCTCAGAAACTTCTTTGGCCTCTGTATGATGGGCAATAAAAACCACTTCCACTTTTTCATACCTGGTCCTTAAAAAGCGAACCATCCAGAAAAAGAAACTTCTTGCTACATATTTTTCTAAAATGCCCATTGATCCGGAAGTATCCATCATGGCCAAAATCACAGCATTTGAATGGGGATAAACAATTTCTTCCCATGTTTTGAAGCGTAAATCGTCTTCTGAAATATTTTGTACCTGTTTAAAACCATTTTGGGCATTCCGTTTTATCGCTTCTAAAAGGGTTCTCTTCTTATCAATATTACCCATTAGCCCTTTTTTGCGAATATCATTAAAACGGATATCAGAAACAATAATTTCATCTTGTTGTTTCTGTTGGAGATTAGGCAATTCCATTTCTGAAAAGAGCATTTCCTCTAATTCTTCAACAGTTATTTCCGCCTCATAATAATCAACACCAGGTTGATCCCCAGCCCCCTGGCCTTTGCCAGGACCTTTGCCAGGCTCTCCATCCCGAGCAATAACATCCCCAACCTTGGAATCCCCATTTCCCTGGCCTATATGTTGGTTTTTATTATAGTTATAGCGAATCCGATATTCATCAAGGGAACGAATGGGGATTTTTACTACATCTTTACCTTTAGATAAGATGATATTTTCTTCACTGACAAGATCGGGAAGGTTTTTTTTGATTGCTTCTTTTACTTTTTCCAGGTGGCGCAATTGGTCCTGATGCCCTTTACGGTGAAGAGACCAGTCCTCGCGGGAAATAATAAACAAGGGTTCATTCATATTCATTCTTTTCCCCCTTCCCTGTCCCTTTTTATCACTATTCAAGTTACCGGTTTAATAAACTTCCAACATAACGAAGAAGTTCATTAGCGCATATTGGGCAATATCCATGTTCATCAATTAAACGGGCTGTTACTTCATTTACTTTCTTCAGTTGCATTTCATCTGGCGTTTTACTGGAAGTCGTAATTTTCACAACATCTTTCAAATCAGCAAATAGCTTTTTCTCAATGGCCTCACGAAGGCGCTCATGGCTGTTATAATCAAATCGTTTTCCTTTGCGAGCATAAGCAGAAATACGAATGAGAATTTCTTCTCTAAAGGCTTTCTTGGCATTCTCTGAAATGCCAATTTGTTCTTCAATGGATCTCATGAGTTTTTCATCAGCTTCTAATTCTTCACCGGTGATTGGGTCACGTAGTTTGGATTTATTGCAGTAGGATTCAACATTATCGAGGTAATTGTCCATGAGGGTTTTCGCAGATTCTTCATAGGAATAGACAAAAGCTTTTTGCACTTCTTTTTTCGCTAATTCATCATATTCTTTTCGAGCAATATTGATAAAGTTTAAATATCTTTCTTTTTCTTCTTTCGATATGGTTGCACTCTGGTCAAGGCCATCTTTCAACGCCCTTAAAATATCTAATGCATTAATACACTCCGTATCACGGCGAATAAGAGCGCTGGAAATTCGATTAATGACATACCGTGGGTCAATTCCAGCCATACCCTCATCGTTAAATTCATTTTGTAATTCTTTGATATCTGCTTCTTTAAAGCCTTCTACCGCATCCCCATTGTAGAGCCTTAATTTTTTAAGTAAATCTATCCCTTGTTTTTTCGTATCTTTAAGGCGGGTTAAAATGGAGAAGATCGCAGCAGCTTTTAATGCATGTGGGGCAATATGAACATGGCCTAAATCACTTTGTTTGATTAACTTGCCATATATTTTTTCCTCGTCAGAAACCCTTAGGTTGTACGGCATCCTCATCACAATAATCCGCGATTGGAGAGCCTCGTTTTTCTTATTGGAAATGAAGGAACGATACTCAGATTCATTGGTATGGGCGACAATTAATTCGTCAGCTGAGATCAAAGCGAAGCGCCCCGCTTTAAAATTCCCCTCCTGAGTCAGGGAAAGCAAATTCCATAAGAACTTTTCATCGCATTTTAACATTTCCTGGAACTCCATCAGGCCCCTATTCGCCTTGTTCAATTCCCCATCAAAACGATAGGCCCTTGGGTCTGATTCAGATCCATATTGGGTGATGGTTGAAAAGTCTATGCTTCCAGTGAGGTCAGCAATATCCTGTGATTTAGGGTCTGATGGACTAAAGGTCCCTACCCCTCTTCTTTGGGCTTCAGAAAGGAGAATGCGCTCTACAGGCATTTCTTCGATATGGCCATTAAATTCTGTATCCAATCTCATTTGGCAATAGGGACACAAGTTTCCCTCGATAATAATTCCTAAGTCATTCTCTACTTCTTCTCGTAGTTCATGGGGAATGAGATGTAGTGGTTCTTCATGCATAGGGCATCCTTTTATACCATACACTGCCCCAGCATCCGTTCGGGAAAACTGTTCCAGGCCTCTTTTTAACATGGTTACAAGTGTAGATTTCCCACCACTGACAGGACCCATTAATAATAAAATTCGTTTACGAACATCCAACCGCATTGCTGCAGAATGAAAATATTCCTCTACCAACTTTTCTATAGATCGATCCAGCCCAAATATTTCCCGATTAAAAAAGGCATATGACTTACTGCCATCTTCATTCACTTCGATACCACTATGTTTAATCATGTTGTAAACGCGGGAGTGGGCTGTCTGGGTAACATGCGGATTTTTCTTTACAATCTCTACATAATCGGCAAAAGTACCATCCCAGGCTAATTGCTCTTCCCTTGTTCGATACTCTGAAATCCGCTTTAGAATATTCATGGGCACTCCTCTCCTTTTCCTCGTACAATATTACATGTCAAAAAGGGGTATTTTTACTATCCTATTCTATAATGCGGGTATTAATGACATGCATTGCTTTTGAGAAATCTTGGTGTGCTTTAGAAACAAAAAGAACCATGGGATTGCTTCCTATGGCTCTTTCTACTGCTGCAAATATTTTACTGTGATTTATTTTTCGTATGCTGCGCTATGTATTACTTCAAAGATTTCAATCTGGGATTCCGTAGCCGGACTTTGGCCAGGATGGGAATGGGCTCGCTTAAAGTTTTCACTCTCTGTCCACGTTTTAAATGATGCTTCATTATCCCACTTGGTATAGACGACTTGTTTACCATCTTCCTTTGAACTTAGGAATTGGAATTCTAAACAACCAGGAACCTGTCTCATACGTTCAGAACTGTTTCCAAACATATCTGCCATACGATTCTTCATTTCTGCTGGAACTTGAAGAACATTCATAACAACGTACATCTTGAGCCACCTCCATTTTTAGTCGTATTACCACTATACCAAAATTTTTATCACAGCACCACTATTCACCTTGTTCACAAGCGCATTTTAATGGGATATAATAAAGACTGGGTTTTAGTCACTTTTTAAACATGTTGAAAGGGGTTCTATATACATGATTATTATTATGACTGTATTCGTTTTAGTACTGGCTGCAATCTTCACATCTGGCTATAACGAAGATAAAACATTCGACTTGTAATCCCCTCTTATGGGAAAAGAAAAAGGCAAGCTCATTATGAGTTTGCCTTTTTCTTTTCCTCTTGCAACAATGTTTCTTTACGGAGTTCATGACACCCGCAATCATCCTGTTGTTCATCCGTTTGTTTTAACGTATCTAATAGGATATTTCCAATGGTTTTGGATTCTTCATAAAAAATATCGGAAAGGTCCTTGTGTTCCCAATCCTTAATAATGCCCTCCGCATAATTAACAACCATATATATACCCGCATAACAGGCGCCGATTTCCCTAGCTAAATAAACTTCTGGGCAAATGCTTTGCCCAACAACATCCCCATGCATGTTGCGATACATTTGCACTTCTGCCGGGCTTTCAAAATGCCGCCCATCTGTATTAATATACGTTCCTCGATTAAATACATATCGTTTTTGAGGCAATACATATTCCTTTGCTACATCGACCAATGCCTTTGCTTCTGTAGGGCAGATGGATTGACGCATTACCAACAAATAGGGTCCGCCCAACCCTACATCTTTTCTCATGGATTGGTCAATATAATCATTAGGGACAACTAAATCACGCAATTCAAGAAGATGGTTGATGCTCCCTACTCCACCTTCTGCCAGGATTTTTTTTACGCCCGCTTCTTTAAAAACCCAAAATAACTGCTGGCTAGCCACACCTCTAGTTACTTCATTAGGGCGCCAACCATGCATCCTACATGTGAGAAACTGTTTCCCATCTAATTCAACCAGTTTCATTTCCGGGCTAACACCGAAGGGTGTTTCAAAAAATAAGTCTTTTTCTAAAACACGAAGATCGGAACGATTTAAATCCTCTGGAAAGTTTATTGAAAAGGTACTGGAGCCTCCAATGATGGCAAAGGGAACCCTAGGAATCCTGTCCCCTGGTAAAATTACTTTGTTCATGCGACGTGCTTCCTCCTTATTTCATGCCAGGAAAACCTGTTTGACGTAATGCTTCAAATAAAATGATTGCTGCAGTATTCGATAAGTTTAACGAACGAGTGGCATCACTCATAGGTATTCTAATCACTTGTTCAGGATATTGAGTAAGAATCTCTTCCGGAATGCCTTTGGTTTCTTTGCCAAATACAAAAAAATCCTCATCCTGAAAGGTAACATCTGAATAATACTGATTCCCGCTTGTCTCAATAAAAAAGAAACGGCCTGACCGATGTTTATCTGCAAAATCCTGAAAGGATTCATAATAAGTAATGTCTACAGCAAACCAATAATCTAGTCCTGCTCGTTTTAAATAACGATCATCCGTTGAAAAACCCAGTGGTTTAATTAAATGCAACCGGGTTTTTGTGCCTGCACAGGTTCGCGCAATATTTCCCGTGTTAGCGGGAATGAGCGGTTCATGTAGTACGATATTAAATGCCATTATCCCTTCACCCCAAAAACCATCATACAATTTTATTCTATGGGATGTCCATTTTTAGAAATGGAATTTTGATCCCAAATAATAATATCTCTTTCTCCATCCTTTTCCACTTTCCAATCCCGGCCATCTTCCCCCTTTAATAGAACAATAGGATAATCGGGATCATCAGTTTCTTCCCAATTCCCTTGAATGACTCTTCCTTCCCACGTACTATTCCATACGTAAGTACCATTTCCATTAATGGTAAGGCCTCCGGACAGTGCACCTGCTGAAGTATGTAACGTTGCTGTATTATTTGCATAATCCTCAGTTAAGTAAGCAGCACCACTTACATTCATATCAAAGGTATGAAAAAAGTAACTAAGTGGACTATTTGAATAATCTTCATTTTGGTTCCCACCATTACTATTGATACTGTTTCCGCCACTTGTATCTTCTGACCAGCATCCGCTTAAAAAGATGCTCAATAAAATAACGGTTGATAAAACAAGTATGGATTTAAATTTCATATATAATTCCCCTTTTAATAGGCCATTTATTAATTAATTATACATGTTCATGGCGAAATTTGTCTTCGAGCAAAATAATTATCTGCAAAAAGAAAACAGGGGTACCATTCCCCTGCCAGCAGTCTCTTCTATACTTTTATCACATAGGTTTCAGCAATTTTATCGTGCCATCCCTGCTTTCTAAAATCAAAGGCCACCCAGATATATCCCAGGCATAGCACAAGGGCAGAAATAATTCTTCCGAATACTTCCCTTAAAATCACTGTCTTCCATCCATTGGGATACCCATCCACCTGTATGACCCTAATGCGGCAGATCATTTTCCCTGGTGTCTGGCCATAAGTGACAAGGAACCAGGTTAAATATAAAAAGTTAATCCCAATTTCCATAATAATCGTTAGCACATACATCCAATAAAATGCCCTGACATACATGGTGCCTATTCCAAGAAGGAAAAATTCTACGATAACATCAATAATTACCAAAATGATTAGATCTATGAGCAATGCACCTAACCGAATCCAAAAACCGGCAAACTTCATCTAGATGTCATCCTTTCTAACCCATTTTTAACACCGTATTCTTAGAAAAGGGTTGCTATGTTACAAAATATGAAAAAAAGCATATTGAATATTTGGTGTATACGCAGTGGAATTACGGTAATCCCAATAACGATTTCTGCTATTTGTCGTATGGGCATTTACAAGAGGCATGCCGTAATAATCTTTGTGCACAACAATGGTATTATGTTGCCACCGACCATCCCCATTGAAATCGTAACAAATGACATCCCCGATTGTGAGCTCTTCAGGCCGATCCATTTGTTGTACTCTAATATGGCCTCCCGTTTCTAAATACAACTTAAAACTATTGGCAACCGTCCAACTATAACTCCACCCATTCTGAGCTCCCCTGTACCACCAACCATTACTGCGACTCTTAGAAAATTCCATAGGAATTCCCCCTGCAAAAAGGCATTGAGAAATAAAATTCGTGCAATCATCCTCAAACCTCTGAAATTTGGGATTAAAATCATTCCACCATAGCTCCGCATACCTGACGGCTTCCAGGCGATTGTAAACATACCTTTGATCGGTTTCCTTGCCCTCATTTAATACATAAGGGACTTGCTCATCCTGTTCAATCAACCATCGATTATTGTGACTTACCAGGGAAATTCTCCTTTTAACTTCTATTTCTTGTTTATATGTTTCGTTTTCAATTTTGTATAATGTTCCTTCATGAATCAGCACTACTATTTCAACGCGTTCCCCATTTTCTACTGCTATTTCCATATGCTTAATATCTGATGTGCTTACTAAAGGGTAAGCCTTTCTTTCCCTTTGTTGTTCATATAAATAGGAAAAAAGAGTTATATATTGATTCCGATTTGATTCAATAATAAGGTCTTGAATCCATGATATATCTTTTTCCACCAGTGCCCGATTTTTCAAGTACAAATATTCCTTTAGGGTTTCTCTCCAACTTGACACGGTGATCACCTTTTTTCCTTAGTCTACTGATATACTATTCTACAAAAAGAAAAAGCACCCCAAAAGGATGCTTTTATTACACATTTTTAAGCGCCGGCTTTTTCAAGGGCACCTTCTAATTGCAACAGGTATTCTTTTAGTTCCAAACCTCCGCCATAGCCAACCAGAGCACCATTAGATCCAATGACACGATGACATGGGATAAAAATGGATAAGGGATTCTGATTATTGGCACATCCCACTGCCCTGACTGCTTTCGCTGCATTTAGCCCAAGAGCAATATCTTTATAGGATCTTGTTTCCCCATAAGGAATCTTCAATAACTCATTCCACACCATCTTTTGAAAAGAGGTTCCAAATAAATCGAGAGGAATGGAAAAGGATTTTCTTTGACCTGAGAAATATTCTTCCAGTTGTTGTACGATGTCTGTAAATAACTTTGGTTCATACGATAACTTATCGGTAAGTAACCACTTCTTTGCCCATCTGGTTAAAGATGACTGTACAAGTTGGCCACTTCCAAATTCCACCCTACACAACCCATTCGTTGTTGATGCCAGGGTGAGGGGACCAATTGGACTTTGAAAAACGGTATAAGCAATCACAAGTTTCACTTGAACCTCCCTCTATTTCTCCTCCCTATCATCTTACTCTTCGAATATGAATTGGACTAGTATTAGTTATCGACATTTTCTAACAATTTTATGGACGTATGGATTTGCTGTAACACTTCTTCGTCCTTTTCTTTGTTTCTTCCATCAATCAATCCTATAAGCGCCTCTGCTCCGCCGATTCTCCCAAGGGACCAGGCCGCAGCTTCCCGAATGGTAGGCCTTGGATCCTTATGCAAGACATCGATTAGGGCAGATATTGCCGTTACATCTTTAAAATGAGCCAATGCCAGAATTGCATTTCGTTGAATAGGTTTCTTTCCTCTCCAGGCAGCAGAACTATGGCTAAACTTCATGGCAAATTCTTTTTTACCCATGGTTACTAATGAAAGGAGAAGAGGTTTAACCAATTCCCCATCAGGGAGAAATTCTTCATGATGGGTGAAATTCTTTCCTTTATTTTTAGGGCAAACCTGCTGGCACGTATCACAACCATAAATTCGATTGCCTATAGCTATTTGCACATCTTCCGGTAAGGTTTCTTTCACCTGAGTCAAAAAGGCCAGACATCGTTTCGCATTTAACTGTCCACCCTGTATAAGAGCACCTGTGGGACAAAAATCAAGACATTTCTGACAGTCTCCACAATCCCCTTCTGCTGGAGAATCAGGAAGGAATGGAATATTCGTTATCATTTCCCCAAGGTATACCCAGGAACCATATTGTTCAGTAATTAAAGAAGTGTTTTTTCCAATCCACCCCAACCCTGCTCTCACTGCCACTGCCCGGTCTGATAAAACTCCCGTATCAACCATGCTTACACAGTTCGCTGAAGGAATCCGTTCCTTAATAAAGTCCTCCAACTTTTTTAACTTATTTTGCAAAACACGATGATAATCCTCACCCCATGCAACTCTGGCCATCATTCCCCGATATTGGCCGGGTTCAGATTTAGGAGGGTTTTTCATGTGGGAAGGGTAGGCAAGAGCGATGGCAATCATTGATTTGGCATCCTGTAAGATATATTCAGGATGGCATCGTTTTACAATATCTTTCTCTTCAAATCCTGATTCATAGCCTAATTCTTTTTGGGTGGTCAAGCGTTCCTTTAATTCCATAAAAGGGTCTGCTGTTGTAAATCCTATCAAATCAATTTCAATTTGTCGGGAAAAAGCAATAACATCCTTTTTTAACCTTGCATAATCCATTCTAATTACCCCTGTTTATTTGCAACGGCACCTGTCGCTAATTCATCGCAACGATTATTCCATTCATTATCCGAATGCCCTTTTACTTTAATAAATTCAACTTCATGAATTTCCATTAAAGAAAGAATCTCTTTCCATAAATCCTGATTTTCCACAGGTTGCTTTTTGCTATTTTTCCACCCATTTTTCACCCAGTTTTTATGCCACCCTTGCTTAAAACAATTCACAAGATAGGCACTATCACTGTGCAATTTTACTTTGCAGGGCTCCTTTAATACTTTTAATGCCTCAATTGCCGCCTGCATTTCCATGCGATTATTCGTTGTTTCCGGAACAAAGCCAGACATTTCTTTTTTATGATCGCCATAAAACAAAACCGTTCCCCAGCCCCCAGGACCAGGGTTCCCTGAACAGGCACCATCTGTATAAATAATAACTTCTTTCATTTATATACCTCTCTTATCTATTGTCTCTACACAATATCATTCTTGCCTAACAAAAAAAAGTCCTCCCACTTTTAGCGGGAGGATAATATATTGGGATAAAGGTAACGGCTAAAGTTATTCTAATGTACCATTCATTTGCGCTGCCCATGCTTCATACAATTCATCTTTGGTTTTTAAACCTGCACGTGGAATGGCATGATTTACAACGTAGGTACTGCCTACATGGCGGTTTTCCCACATTGCCTGATGAGCTTCTGGCAATTCTTCAAATTCAACGAAAACTGGTTCAGTGATTTCTAACATGTTGGCATCAATCATTTCATTCATACGAATAACTTCATATGCATTGGAAAGATGAGTTCCCCAAATGTTAGCTGTCGGCATATAAACCCGGCGTTGTCTCATCCAAACTTGCGGAGCATAGAAACTATAGCGGCGTCCATTCATTTCTTCACTATATACAACACGTCCTGTATATGGTTTTAAGAGAGTGGTACTTACGCCAAGAGCATCATGTCCTGCACGTTCGAAAACTAAATCTGGATAACCCCTTGGGTTGTCAGGAGAACGAAGGTATTTCGCTACAGCACTGCCAAATGGTTTGAAGATATAGTCAGTGAAGAAGCGTACCGTTTCTTTAAATTGCTCAGTCTCCGTTTTTGGATTTGGGAAGTCTGGCATGGTTTCTGGCCAAATGAAGTTTTCCCCTTCTCTTCTCTTAATTTCTTCAATACTAAATACGCCACGAACGGCATCCCCATATCCTAAACTTTGCACAAATTCTTTCTGTGCGTCAGTATAAGTAGCTACTACAATACGTGCGCCCATTTCACGAGCAGATTCAATGGCCTCTAAACCTACAGCATCAACAATGCCATCTTCAAGTGTATCTACACCATAGTAGATTAATACAGCTTCACCTGCACGTAGAGATCCCTTTTCAAACATTTCTTGTGGAGAACGCATCCCTTTTTTACCCATAAAGGTAAAGTGATACCCACTGGAAGCTCCATAGAATGTGAGAACCCCATTTTCCTCAAGCATTTGGAAGCTTCTTGGGAAAGATAGTTCACCCGCATGGGACACTACATAATCTGCCAATTTGCCATTGTTTTGTGCCCGATAGTCGGCAAGAATGGCTTCCCCTTTTCCTTCCCATTCAGCCCATTGTTGTGGGTCAGCGGGAACTTTTGTAAAGGCATTAGCATACCGTGAATCTTTCCGGTTAATCACCCCAGTTGCACCCAAACCGCGAATATATTCAGCACGATCATTATTTGACACCATACCTGTTACTTGAAGACCGTTATTTCTAGCGGATTTTAGTGCTTCCAGACCAGTACCGGTTGCGGCACCTTCTACAAATAGGGTTTTGCCTGGTTCAATTCGTAGTGTAGTAAAGAGTGCCCGGTAGATCGTGCCAAGGTTAAGCACATAACTACCTGCCGCTTCTAAACTAGCATCTTGTGGTTTCACATGAACCTGAGGAACCTGTGCCACCATAAACTGTTGGTGGGAACCATCTGGTCCTTGATAACCTTGAATACTGAAATCTGCAAACATAGGATCAAGGCCAACGGTTGGTGAAAGGATATCGTTTTGACCGGAGTAAATCGTTACCAGATCTCCAACCTTGACACGGCCTTGTTTTTTAACTTCACCACCAACTGATGCAACTAGTGCAATCCCACCAGATCCTGTAATGTGGTAATCTTGATCGTGGTCATCAAGGGTTGATACAGGAATGCCTGTAATTGCCCAAATATCATTGAAGTTTACTTCACTGGCAAGAACGTAAAGCAATACATCATTAGCTCCAGGTTTTTCTACAGGTACAACAATTTTCTTTTCTGCATCAACTGGATCTCCATGGTTGGTTGCCCCTGTTACATCGTCTTTCACAACAGCATATGCATATTGCCATTTTGGAATTGGCGTAAATCCTGGGAAGAATGGTGCGCCAATTGGCAATAAATCGTTATTCTCCATAAGGTATTGTTGCTGTTCTTCATTAGGTTGGAAACGTGGGCGTGTTGGCAATGGTTGGCTTTTCTTATCAAGGAATGCTTGAATTCCTGATTTTCCGCCTTCAGGGTCAATGACTGCTTCTGCAAATAATTGAGCTTCCCTTTCAACCCCTGCAACAATGCCTTTTTCATACCCTGTACTAACAGCATCAAATGCTCTTTCAATGGCTTTGGAACGGCCAGCCCATTCTGCCTGTTTAATAATCCGTTGAATTTCAGGATTTTCATCAATGGCATCTTGTGGGTACTGTTGTGGATTGTTCCATTCTTTAATCATCATTTGATGTCTTTCAAAAGCCCGTTGAAGATTTCCTTTTCCAGTTAGAATGTATTCTCTTGCCAACCCAGCTGCCCGGGTTAAAACGTCTTCACATTCTTCCATTAATTCATCAATCAGGCCAATGCTGAGGGCTTCATCTGCCTCAATATTCCGACCATTTAAAATAATTTCCAGGCCTTTTAAGAATCCTTCAATGCCATTACGATCTTCCAAGAGACGTGGTAAACGTTGTGTACCGCCATAACCAGGAATGAGATTTAAATTAATTTCTGGTTGGCCAAAAATTGCTGTTGGTTCTGCAATTCGGTAATGGGTTGCCATTTGGAACTCGTTACCTCCACCTAAAGCTACCCCATTCACAGCTGCAATAACCGGTTTGCTAAAGTTTTCAATTTTCTTGAAAGCAAGATGTGCTTTATGGGCAAGTGGCAATACATCTTCCACTTCGAACATTTCTTCAAGGAATTGTTTAACATCAGCACCTGCAACAAAGGACCCTGTGCCCTGGCCTGTTAAGATAACAACTTTTACATCTGTACGGCGGTCTAAGTGGCTAATGATGGTATTTAATTCATCAAGGGCCCGTTCATTTAAGGCGTTAACTGGAGGATTAGTAATGGTAACTGTAGCTACTCGCTCTCCAGGACGTACATCGTTATATTGAACTCTAAAGTAACGATAAATTTCGAAAATATTTTGCTCTTCTTCCATTTTCGTTTTCATCAGCCACTGTTCAATTTTTGGTTGAATTTCATTGATTGCTTCTGGATTACGAAGGGTAGATGTGTCACCAAGTGATTCCCTATTAAACAAATTACTCAAGTAGCGACGCATGTATTTTCCGCTTCGCGTTTCAGGGAACTGGCTTACTTCAATGTAGTCACCAGGTACAGCTACGGCCCCTTTTTCCTGGCGAACCAATTCAGAAAGGCGGCGTTGATCTTCTAAGGTTAATTTAGCTCCAGGTGCTGTTTGAATAAAGGCAACTGGTGTTAACCCTTTTTCACGATGAGGAGCACCAATTACGATAACATTTCCAACTGGGGAGTCAGGATTAATTTGTTTATCCCGAAGAATTGCCCCTTCAATTTCTTCTGTTCCCATCCGGTGACCGGAAACGTTGATAACATCATCAGAACGTCCGTGAAGGGAGAATGATTCATCATCATATTTCATAGCAAAATCGCCCTGAGTATATGCCCATGTACCAGACCATTTACCCCAATAGGTCTCAACATAGCGTTTGCTGTCACCTTTCCAGCTATCAGATCCGAAGTTTGCTTCATCACCCCAGATATAACGAGCTAGATAAGGATATGGTTTATAGATAATGATTTCGCCTTTTTCTTCTTGATCCGCAGAACGATACTTCAAGCGACCATTTTCATCGGTCCCTTCAGGAATCCAAACATCGCCGAAAATCCAGGGAAGGGGGAAGGTATGAGCATCTGCTTTTAAAGAGAAATCTTGATTTCCATAGAAGTGTGTCCATACAATACCGCCATGTTCTGTCGCCCAATAGGAGTTAATATATTGAGGTGTCATTAAATCCATACCGAATTGTTGTACAGCAGGACTTGTTGGCTCAGCACAGAACGTAGCTACACGGAGAGTGTCCATTCCATATTGTTCAACATCCGCTTTATTTTGTGGGTTAGACATAATGGTTTTTAAGAAGGTTGATCCTGCTTTGAAAATAGTAACTCCATACCGTTCAATAATGCTTGCATAGCGCCCTGCACTTGGGAAAACAGGTGCACCTTCTGCAACAACACTGGTCGTTCTTGTGGTTAATGCAGCAGAGATCATATAGGATTGCCCGGTAATCCAACCTGGGTCAGCAATAACATACATTACATCTTCACCTGGTTTTGCATCAAATGAGACCCTCATTGTATGTGCAATTCCAGAAATAAATCCACCGTGAACATGAACAACACCTTTAGGTTTTCCTGTACTACCACTGGTATAAATAATAAACAATGGATATTCAGCATCTACTGGTACAGGTTTAGAGATTGCATAAATGATTTTAATAAAGGATTGATCATCTAGGGCTAATAACTCTTTTTCATCATTAAGATGGAAACCTTCCATTTTAGCTGTTTCAAGAATTTGCTCAACAGCTTCACTTATGAGCTCATGTGACCACCGATCACGCTCAGGGCGCCAGTTTATATCTTGTTGGCGAGTATGTCGTACAACGATTACAGCTTCTACACGTGGAGGTGCATCTACTAAGCCTTTTGCAATGACTGTACGGATGTGGGATTTTTCTCCTGCATCCATGTTAGAAAACTCCGCAAGAGCCATCCCTACTCCTCGCATTACATCGGAACGTTCAACCGTAATTTCAGATCCAATGGTCTGATCCACTTTTTCTAAAATTAACCCTGACAGGTCATTACCTAGATTTAATTCAATTAATTTGTTTTGCACGATTTCTGTAGCAACTTCAATTGGAATATAGTTATCTAATGCAGGATCTGTATATACTTCTTTAAATTCAACAACTTGCGCATTACGTAATCCGCCATCAGATGTAATAATTACTTTCGCACCTGCATTATGAATCCGGTCGCTTAATGTTTTATCACTAAAACCTCCGAATACAGCAGTATAAATAATGCCTAACCGTTTTGCCGCTTGCGTGTAATAAATTTGTTCCATAATATTAGGCATATTTAAGGCAATGCGGTCGCCTTTTTTAAGGCCCATATTTTGCAATACCACAGCAGCTTTTACGACTTCTAAAAGCAATTGTTTTCTTGTAATTGAGAAAGCTACAACCGGACCTCCCCGGCCATTATCTTTGGATTGATCCCACCGGTCCCCTTCAAAGTAAAAAGCAATCTCATTTCCATGTCCATCTAATACATGACGGTCTACTTCATTAAAACAAGCATTGGTTAAACCGCCGCTAAACCATTTATAAAAAGGAGCCTCTGTTTCATCATATGACTTATCCCAGGGTTCAAAATTTGGAGAATAAGTGATTGGTACAGATTGCCCTGTAGTAGCATCTAATCCAAGCCATTGGTTGTGTTCATCATCCCAGTTAATCCAGGCATTTGTTTTTTCATCAAACCAATGGATCTCCCTTTTCGCGATTTCACCATGGAATTTGCCAGGATCTTTTTCAGCTTCCCTACGCTGATTTAACCAATCTTCTCTTGTTAAAATAGGATTGCTTTTCACTTTTGTGATTTCTAGATCCATTATCTGTTCCCCCTCTTTCTCTTCATCTGGAATTCTTCTCCCACATTCTTACATCCACTTCATCTCTTTTTCTAAATCACCGCCTGCGTCTCATCTTGTATTAGTACAGATTAGTTGTTTTCTTCTTTTGTTATATAATAAACCAACTCTCAGGACATTACAAGCTTTTTATTCATTATTAAAATTTATATAAATTTTCTGTCTAATATAGCTGTCTATTAACTTTTTTATAAAAAAAATCCTTCTGCATTTAAACAGAAGGATTAATCTGGAGTTGGGTTAATACATTTTTCAGTTTGTTAAGATCTTCAACAAAAACTTCTTTTAATTCTCTCCGATATATAATGGATGCTGGATGATATAAAGGGAAAACATGAAATTCTCTAGTAGAAAACATGAATTTATTATTGTTCACATCAAAATACTGTATAGGTGTGTTTAATAAACTCCCATGTACTGCAGAAATAGTTGATTGCCCCGTTATTCTTTTTAAAGGAACAGAACCGAGGGTGATAATCAAAGAAGGCACAAGTTTTTCAATTTCATAATCCAACCAAGAAGCACAGGTGAGAATTTCTTGTTTTCCAGGTGGACGATTGGATTTTGTCACTTTCACTGTTCCGTTTTTTAAAATCTTTTCTTTTGTATTATAAGGACGGCAGCGAGTAGTGTTGCTTATATAAATATCTTTCCGCTCTAATCCAATCATGCTAAGGAACTCATTTAGATTCTCCCCTGCTTTGCCTTGAAAGGGTTTCCCTCTTTTCATTTCTTCTGCCCCAGCACTTTCCCCTATTAACATAATTTTTGCATGTGAGGAACCATCACCAGGAACCGGTGTTTCTCCTTCTTCCCTGCGGATACCATCATCACATTTCTTGCATGAAAAAAACTCTTCTGGTAAAACCATCTCATCACCGCCAAAATATCTGTATATCTGTTCATTAAGAACGATCTTTTGTAAAAAAATAAAATCTCTTATTTCATTTGGGGTCCTATTTAATGAAACTTCGTGTTGCTGCAGTACGATAACGCCAAACCCTAAAGGTTTAGACGTTATCTTTATTTATTTGCCTTATTTATATTAAATTTATATATACAATAAAAAAAGCCGTTCTAATTGAACGACTTAACTTTTTAAATGGAGCACCCTATCGGTTACTACTGATATCAAATTAGCACTGAAGATTAATCGATATTGTTAATTTAATAAATTAATGGAGCGGGTGATGGGAATCGAACCCACGTATTCAGCTTGGAAGGCTGATGTTCTACCATTGAACTACACCCGCAATATGAAAATTTAAATGGTACCGATGGTCGGGGTCGAACCGACACTCCCGAAGGAACACGATTTTGAGTCGTGCGCGTCTGCCAATTCCGCCACATCGGCATTACTTAGGCAATACAACACGTATTAAGTTTAAAAATGGTGCCGAGGACCGGAATCGAACCGGTACGGTAGTCACCTACCGCAGGA
Source organism: uncultured Paenibacillaceae bacterium (assembly GCA_937874515.1). Classification (GTDB taxonomy): domain Bacteria; phylum Bacillota; class Bacilli; order Aneurinibacillales; family Aneurinibacillaceae; genus CALNBV01. Next base: position 22,006 of record CALNBV010000206.1, read on the forward strand.
TT
>CALNBV010000207.1 GCA_937874515.1 uncultured Paenibacillaceae bacterium
AGTATTCCTGTTTTGCATCTGAATTAAATCAATGGGAAAAGAAGAAATTAGAAAGTGCCATTACCATAGGTCTGGACCCAGCATTAATGCTGCTCCGTGAACCCACCCTAAATATGACAGAAAATCAGGCAGAGGAAATCAAAGACATTCTTTTGCATATTAAAAATAAAAAGAAAGCGACAATTTTAATGATTGAAAACAGGGCTTCTATTTTGCGGGAATGTTGTGATGAAGTCCTTATATTTGAAGAAGGACGATTCATCTCCCAAAAGAAACCTGCAGAAATACTAGAATGTCCTATTTAGACGATGTTCAGTTAGACTCTGTTCGGAAATTTGGCTGAATTTAACAGGGCGAAAATACTGTAATATAACACAATCAAGAAGGATAATCTGTACCACCTGTCGAATAAGAGAAAAAAGAGATAGAAAGAGTGCGATAGGAGGAGTATTTGTGGAGTTTTTTGTATTATTCCAGGAGGCGTCAGGGATTGGTTGGATTACATTAAATCGGCCGAAAGCGTTGAATGCATTGAATGCATCCATGGTAGAAGTTATTGAAAAGCAATTGGCCATTTGGAAAGAGAATCCTGCTATTTCACTCGTTTGCATCGAAGGCGCTGGCGATAAAGGGCTTTGTGCTGGTGGGGATATGCGTTCTTTTTATGATGAAAAAGATGGGGATATCGACCAACATGCCCTTGATTTTTTTGCTACAGAATATCGGATGAATCATGCTCTGGATACTTTTCCAAAACCCATTCTAGTGTATATGGATGGGATTGTAATGGGTGGAGGAATTGGAATTTCCGTGTATGCCCAGAACAGGATTGTAACAGAAAGAACACGCATGGCTATGCCTGAAATGAATATTGGGTATTTTCCTGATGTGGGGGCGAGTTATTTTCTGAATAAATCTCCGGGTCAAATGGGAAAATATATGGCCTTATCTGCTAAAACATTTACAGGGAGCGATGCCATCTATCTTGGATTGGCAGATGTATATATGCAATCAGAGAAATGGCAGGAGTTAAAGGAAGGGCTTCAATCAAGAAACTGGGAACCACTCTCTACAGGGGAAACAACTGCCTGCCTTTCTTCCTTAATCGCTTCCTTTGCACAAGCAACTCCACCACCCTCTCATGTTGCCCAGGTACAAGAAAAGGTGGACCGTTATTTTTCTAAGGATTCAATCTGTGAAATTTTCGATTCATTAAATAATGGTGCAAAAGAAGGGGATCAATGGGCTGAGGAGACATATGCCTTGTTAAAAGGGAAATCTCCCAATTCCCTTGCTTTAGCCCTTGAACAATTAAAACGAGGAAAAGGGAAAACATTAGGGGAATGTTTGCGCATGGAACTAGATATGGATATGCAAATCATTCACACCCATGATTTTTATGAAGGAATTCGTTCTGTTTTAGTAGATAAAGACCGGAATCCAAAATGGAATCCGGCCCAAATTAAAGATCTTACACGGAAGTGGATTGATAGTTTCTTTATTAGTCCCTGGGCCATTGAACAACATCCATTAAAGGATCTCGTGTAGCCCTGACAACCAGGCAATCATTCGTTTGTGAATTTCTTCGCCAGACCTATCGGGAAATAAGTTTATCTCCTGGATCAAGTCGTATAATCGATCCAGGGGTTCCCGGGGGTCTTCTTTTTTTGCCTTTTTATCTTTTAAGAGTTTCCAGTTGTTAATAATGAAGTCTTTTCGTTTGATTTCTAAAGCGTTAAAAGCATGGTTTAGCCGTTCCACATCTTCGAGGAAGGAAATGCCAAATCGTTCCTGGGGTTGATGCTTCAATAGGGCGATTTCCACCTCATACATGGGGTATGTATTATTTTTATCCTTTCCAATCCATGGTGTTTCTAGAATGACAGGTTTGTTTCGGGCAGCTTCATGATGGACAATGTAATCAATGGCATCAAAACCAATGAGGCCTGTCCCTAAGGGTGCGTGGCGGTCTTTTCTGTCTCCCCGGAAGTTTTTGCTGTCATTAATGTGGAATAAAGCTAACCGGTCTAATCCTAGAATACGGTCAAACTCTTCTATCACACCATCAAAATCTTCAACAATATCGTATCCTGCGTCGTGGGTATGGCACGTGTCAAAACAAACCGTTAATTTCTCGTTTAGCTTCACTTTATCCATAATTTGCGCCATTTCTTCAAAGGAACGCCCTACTTCAGACCCTTTCCCAGCCATGGTCTCTAGAGCAATGTTCATTCTTTGTCCATCATGGAGCACTTCATTTAACCCTTCTGCAATGCGATTGATGCCATATTCTGCATCTTTGTCCACATAGGAGCCAGGATGAAGGACCATGTTTTTGACCCCAATATATTCTGCCCGCTCAATTTCTTCCCTTAAAAAACGAACAGCCAGTTCAAAAGTATCCTTTTTTGCGGAGGCCAGATTAATAATATAAGGGGCATGGACCACGATGTCTTCGATTCCATGGGTTAAGGCCAATTCAAGGCCTTCCTTCACAAACTGTTGTTCCATGGGTTTCCGCTTTGTATTTTGCGGGGCACCTGTATAAATCATAAAGGCAGTGGATCCGTAGTGAATCGCTTCTTCCGCTGCATTTAATAAACCTGTTTTCGAAAATGATACGTGAGAACCAATCTTTAACATATTACCCCTCCTTATCGCCTTATTGTATTAAAAAAAAACAGGTTAGCCAAGAGGAGGGTGGGTTATAAAGAAAACTATTGAATAAATGAAGAGAGTAGGTTAGTATTTTTATTTTAAGATTATTATTTAACGTGAAGAAGAAAGTGGGACGCACTATGAGGAATGGGACAACATCAGTTTCTCCGGGGGCATTGTTTCGCAATAAAGTAGTAGGTACGATTCTTTTGTCTGTTTTATTTTTACAAATTGGGATTTGGGTACGGAATTATGCCATCTTGTTGCATGTTATGGAAAAGACCAATGGGGATGCAGTGGCGGTTTCTTTAATTTCTGTGGCTGAATTTGCGCCAATTTTCTTATTTTCAATCATAGGAGGAACCTTTGCCGACCGCTGGCGTCCTAAACGAACCATGGTTTGGTGTGATTTCTTAAGTGCAATTTCTATCTTTATGGTGTTACTGACATTAGTGTTTGGAAGTTGGAAAGCGATTTTCTTTGCTACCATTGTTTCATCGATTCTATCCCAGTTTTCTCAACCATCTGGGATGAAATTATTTAAACTTCATGTTCCGCAACAATTAATTCAGATGGGCATGTCTATGTACCAGACCATCTTTGCTGTATTTATGATTTTAGGACCCATTATTGGAACAATTATTTATCAACATTATGGGATTAATGTTGCGATTATCATTATGGGGATTGCCTTTTTACTTTCCGCAGGAGTTCTTTTGTTTTTGCTTGAGGATCCGGTACCAGAACAGAAAGGGGAAAAGACCTCCATTTGGAAGGAAATGAAAGATGGGTTGAATTATGTGATTGGAAATCGTTCCCTTTCATTATTAGGGGGCTGTTTTGCCGTTGCAGGTTTTGCCATTGGAATTACCCAACCTCTTACGATTTTTCTTGTTACGGAACAGCTAGGCTTGCCTAAAGAGCAACTGCAGTTATTGATGGCTGCCTTTGGTGTGGGAATGATTGTTGGCGGTGGCTTTGTAATGGGGATTTCCAGAAAAGTTTCGCCACTGATGCTTTTAATGATGGGTATGGCTGCCAGTGGGATTGGATATGTGGTTCTAGGAAATTCTACAAATCTATGGTTAACTCTTGCCACTCAATTCCTTGTTGGTCTCTTTATGCCCTTTATCCATATTGGCACCAATACGTTGATTTTACAAAGTACGTCTGCCGACTTTGTGGGAAGGGTAAATGGTATTTTAACCCCTTTATTTATGGGGGCCATGGTAATTACCATGAGTATTGCCGGCTGGATTAAAGAACTTTTCTCCCTTGCTATTCTTTTTGAAATTGCCGCTGTACTATTTGTAATTGGTATTGTCATTATGGTACCTTTACTTAAGCAAAAAGTGCATGAAGAAGAAAAAATTTGAAAAAACTAGGGACATATCAGAAAAAAATTCCTGTATTTCGTAAAACATGTCTTTATCTTTTCTCTGATAAGTTGTAGGATAAAATTGCATGATAATGAAGGAGTGAGAATACATGTTAAAACAAGACGTGCATCGGGCATATAATTTTAATGCTGGTCCGGCCGCTCTTCCTTTAAGCGTACTTGAAAAGGCAAAAGGGGAAATGATTGATTTCGAAGGAACTGGCATGTCCGTTATGGAAATGAGCCACCGCAGTCCGGCTTATGACAAAATCCATAATGAAGCCATTGCTTTATTGAAAGAATTAATGGGTATTCCTGAAGAATACCACGTATTGTTCCTTCAAGGGGGAGCAAGTACCCAATTCGCAATGGTACCTATGAACTTCCTTGGGCAGGGACAAAAAGCTGGTTATGTTATTACTGGTTCATGGTCTGAAAAAGCCATCAAAGAAGGAAAATTATTTGGTGAAACCTATGAAGTTGCTTCATCGAAAGCCACCAACCATAATCGGATCCCTGGAATGGATGAATTAAAAATCCAACAAGATTCCGCTTATATCCATTTGACTTCTAACAACACCATTTTCGGAACAGAATGGGCTAGTTTCCCTGACACTGGTGACATTCCATTAATTGCTGATATGTCCAGTGACATTCTTTCCCATCCATTTGATGCTAGCAAGTTCTCTCTAATTTATGCTGGGGCACAGAAGAACCTGGGTCCATCTGGTGTAACCCTTGCTATTGTTAGCCCACAAATGATGGAAAGAGCGAATACTGCTAATGTTCCAACCATGCTTCGTTATGAAACCCATGTGAAAAACAACTCTCTATATAACACACCACCAGCCTATGGCATCTATATGCTTGGTCTTGTGTTGAAATGGGTGAAAGAGATGGGTGGCGTACAAGGCGTTCATCAATTTAACCAAAAGAAAACCGATTTAATTTACAATACCATTGATGAAAGCAACGGATTCTATGTCGGACATGCAGTGAAAGATGCTCGTTCATTAATGAACATTACCTTTAACCTGCAGTCTACAGAATTAGAAAAACAATTCCTTGCTGAAGCGAAAGCTGCAGGATTTGTTGGATTGAATGGCCACCGTTCTGTTGGTGGATGCCGTGCTTCTACATACAATGCAGTTCCAATGGAAAGCTGTGAAGCTCTTCGTAACTTCATGCTTGAATTCCAAAAGAAAAACGGATAATAAAGGATTCATACTAAAAGCCTGGCCATGTGCCAGGCTTTTAGTACTTTTGATAGTACTCTTTATACCAATGGATAAACTCTCCAATCCCTTCTTCAATGGAAGTATCAGGTTTATAATGTATATCTTTTATTAAATCATCGATTTGGGCAAAGGTCCTAGGAACATCTCCCGATTGCATGGGCAAGAATCTTTTTATCGCTGTCGTTCCTAGTTTTTCTTCAAGAACTTCAATGAAGTCCTTTAAGTTAACAGGACAGTGATTGCCAATATTATAGATTTTATAGGGTGGGGTTGATTCCGGAGGGCCCTTTTCCATTAATCGAAAGACAGATTCTATCACATCATCGATATAGGTGAAATCCCGTTTCATATTACCATAGTTATAGATTTCAATAGGTTCTTTTTTCAAAATGGCATTTGTAAAAGAAAACAGAGCCATATCTGGCCTTCCCCAGGGGCCATACACGGTAAAAAATCGCAATCCTGTGGTAGGGATCCCATATAAATGGCTATAAGTATAAGCCATAAGTTCATTTGCCTTTTTGGTAGCGGCATAAAGGCTAACAGGATGGTCCACAGGATCATCGACGGAAAAAGGGACTTTCTTATTATTTCCATAGACTGAACTTGAAGAAGCATAAAGGAGATGGGAAATTTGCCGGCTTCTGCAACATTCTAAAATAGTAGAAAATCCAACCAGGTTGGACTGAATGTACACATGTGGATTCGTAATGCTATATCTTACACCTGCCTGGGCTGCTAAATGGATAACGGTTTGAAAGTTATTATTGTTGAATAGATGTTCAAGCAATTCGAGATTCTCTACAGACCCTTTTACAAATACAAAATTGGAATGGGTACAAAGTAGATTGAGACGGTCCTGTTTTAAGCCAGGATCATAGTAATCATTCATATTATCAATTCCCACAACAGACCTTCCCAGATCTAGTAACCGCCTCGCGAGATGAAAACCGATAAAACCAGCACATCCCGTGATTAAAATGGGATCCTTTACTTCTTATCCCTCCTCTCTTAACTAGATGGCCTATGGCCGATCCCTTCATAAATATACCCCATCTGGATCATGGTAGAAGCATCAAGGGCATTTCTTCCGTCAAATACATAGGGTTGGGATAGAAGGGGTTTTACCCGGTTCCAATCCAGTTCGATGATTTCTTTCCATTCTGTCACTAGTAAAACAGCATCTGCTTCCACGGCCGCCTTATAAGGGGTATTTGTATAGGTAATGGAAGGATAGATTTTTTTTACATGGTCCATTCCTTTGGGATCATAGGCTTTAATCATTGCATTGTGTTTTAGAAGATAATCAATCATTTTGAGGGAGGAGGATTCTCTGATATCGTCCGTTTGGGGTTTGAAGGTGAGTCCAAGGAGAGCGATACGTTTTTCTGAAAGATTCCCTAATGCTTTTTTTACTTTTTCCATAAACCATTCTACCTGGGTCTGGTTGACCTTTGTTACAGCCTGGAGGATGTGCAAAGGTTGCTCCTTTTCCTTCGCGAGAGCCAGTAATGCCTGAGTGTCTTTGGGGAAACATGAGCCCCCGTATCCAATTCCCGCCTGAAGAAATTGAGGCCCAATTCGCTGGTCTAACCCCATTCCTTTGGCAACTTCTATGACATTGGATCCTGTTTTTTCACATAGTCTGGCTAATTCATTGATGAAGGAGATTTTCGTAGCTAAAAAGGCATTGGAGGCATACTTGATCATTTCAGCGTCCTTAATGGTTGTAAAAAGAATCTTAGCATCCTCTTCTTTGTACAACGCTTTCATCATTAACCTTGCCTTTTCTGTGTCACAACCAATCACAATTCGGTCAGGATGCATGGCATCATATAATGCTTTTCCTTCCCGCAAAAACTCCGGATTGGATAGTTGGTCAAAAGGAATCTCCTGTTTTCTTTTTGCAAGTTCGTCTTTTATAATTTCCTTGATTTTATCTCCTGTACCAACAGGAACCGTACTTTTAACAACAACCATTTTATAATCCTTGATGAAGCGTCCAATTTGTCTTGCAACATGTTCTACAGTTGATAAATTAGCAACCCCATTGGGCAATGATGGGGTGCCTACAGTGATAAATAGGATTTGTGCCTGGTCTATTTTTTCTTCCAAACAGGTTGAAAAGGAAAGGTTTCCATTTGCAATCAATTGTTTTAACAATTCTTCCATCCCATCTTCATAGAATGGGAGGATGGATTGATGTAATTTGTTGATTTTATCTTCATCTGTATCTATTAGGACAACCTGGTGGCCTTGATTAGCAAAGGCAATCCCTGTGGTGGTCCCTACATAACCTGCCCCAATAATGACAATGTTCATTTAATCACCTCTTTTATTGGCAGAATCATCTTCTTGCACAATCACTTCTTTTAAATATTGCAATACTTCTTCTCGCAAGTCATCCCGTTGCAGAGCATAATCAATGGTTGCACGAATAAAACCAAATTTATTTCCTATATCATGGCGTTGGCCTTGAAAATGAAAAGCAAATACAGCCTGTGTTTGATTCATAATATTTAAAGCATCTGTTAATTGAATTTCTCCACTTGTATCTGGAGGTAAATCTTTTAAAATATCGAAAATCTCAGGTCTTAAAATGTATCTTCCCATAATGGCAAAGCGAGAAGGGGCTTCTTCTATTTTGGGTTTTTCCACAAACTTGTCGATATTGATGAAATTATCCTCAATCTCACCTCCACGGGGTTTAACAATGCCGTATTTTGACACATCTTCATCTGGAACTTCCTGGACGCCAACGACATTGGATTGATAGCGGTCGAAGACTTCAATTAATTGTTTTAAACAGGGTTTAGGGGATTTGATGATGTCATCACCTAGCAGAACAGCAAAGGGTTCATTTCCCACGAAGCTTCTGGCACAATAAATTGCGTGTCCAAGACCTTT
>CALNBV010000208.1 GCA_937874515.1 uncultured Paenibacillaceae bacterium
CTTAACCTTTAAAGGCTCGAAGAATCAGCAACAAAATGTAGGACATTACATCAACGTTCTTAAAAATGTGACAAAAAACGACAAGAATATTCTCCAATTTAATACTTGTATTACAGGAAAAATTAATGGTACACTGAAAAATGACTTGCAGAGAGAAAAAATCCAACAGGTTTTAACTTCTTTCCAGGGGAAAGTTGTTGAATCTCTAGAAGATTACACCGTAATGAGCGTTTCTGCTTATACACCCCAAATTCCATTTCAGATTACAACGAATCGGAAACCCATGAATCTGCAAGTAGCTTCACATGTTGATGATTATCGCAACGAGACTACTCTCACGGTAGGCATGCCGATCATCACAACGGAATATTAGGAGACGCGGGGGGAAGTAACGTGGATAAGATTATCATCCGCGGTGGACAACGTCTAACCGGAAAAGTACGGGTCCATGGGGCCAAAAATGCTGTGTTACCCATTATTGCTGCATCCATTCTTGCTGAGAATGGGGAAAGCACGATTTATGAGGTGCCTGGCCTAGACGATGTATATACCATCAGTGAAGTAATTAAGGCTTTAAATGTTAACATAAACTATGATCCTCAATCTGAAGTGCTCCGGGTGGATGCGAGTAAATTAAATTCCACTGAGGCACCCTATGAGTGGGTTCGCAAGATGAGAGCCTCCTTCCTTGTAATGGGTCCATTGTTAGCCCGCAAAGGGGCTGCGCGTATTCCATTACCCGGGGGTTGTGCCATTGGTTCTAGAGGAATCGACCAACACTTAAAAGGGTTTGAAGCAATGGGCGCCAAGATTGAGTTTGGCCAGGGGTATATTGATGCGAAAGTGGATGGCCGTTTAAAGGGAGCCAGGATTTATCTGGATATTCCAAGCGTAGGCGCCACGGAAAACATTATGATGGCTGCGTCCATGGCTGAAGGAACCACTGTCATAGAAAACGTGGCCCAGGAACCGGAAATTGTTGATTTAGCGAACTATTTAAATGCAATGGGTGCCCGTGTACGGGGAGCTGGAACAGGTACCATTCGTATTGATGGCGTGGATACATTAACCGGAGCAAACCATTACGTTATTCCTGACCGCATTGAAGCAGGTACATACATGATAGCTGCCGCCATTACCCGAGGAGATCTATTTGTGGAAAATGCCATAGGAGATCATTTGAAACCGGTCATTGCGAAGCTTCGTGAAGTTGGTGTCAGTATTGAAGAAGAAGATAACGGAATTCGTGTTTTCATTGAAGAAAATCAGGAATTAAAAGCAGTGGATATTAAAACCCTGCCACACCCTGGGTTCCCCACAGATATGCAGGCCCAATTTATGGCGTTGCTGTTATCCATTAAAGGAACCAGCTTGATTACGGAAACCGTATTTGAAAATCGCTTCATGCATGTGGATGAATTTAAACGGATGGGTGCCCAAATTAAGATTGAGGGGCGTACTGCTATTGTAGAAGGGGGCCAGCGGTTATCCGGGGCTCAGGTGAAATGTACCGATCTACGGGCAGGGGCCGCACTTTTATTAACGGGGCTCATTTGTGAGGAGAATACTTCCACAGAATTAACCGAACTTCATCACATTGACCGGGGATATGTAGATATTGTCGATCAATTGCGGGTTGTAGGTGCCAATTTAGAACGATTAAAAACACCTGTGGTGCAGCTCGTGACAGAAGAAGAAAAATTACCATCAGTAAATGTGAACATACAAACATCTTTAGCGTAATACAGAAAAGCTATTGTTCCTGAAAAGGGGTCAATAGCTTTTTATCTTTTTCAGCCTTTTTGTGCTTTTTGAAAGTATATGCGAAACAGATAAAAAAAAGACCGGAACCCTCAGTTATGCAGTAAGGAAAGAGGGACCGGTTTCCAAAGAATGGAGAAGACCTTGATGAGCTGTCGCACCCAAAATTGGATGATGACTTTCGACAAAATTAGAGTACTAATTTTTTTTAAGCTTGTCATAAGGTTTGTCAGGTTATCTGACAATGTTTTGTCGCCCTTCCTTACATAACCCTTGCGATTTAAGAACTTTGGTACCTTGGTATCGACATTTTATAAAATTTTTAACTATCAATATATTATTTGGTTAATTATAATAGGGGTGGAAAATACTTCTGAAATTGGGGAGGATCTTACCTTGCAAAAAGAAGAATTCAAAAAACGTGCAAAGGCCATCGTTGAAATTCCCGCGCATTTTAAACCTGTCATTGAGGACATTCTTGAAGATGAAAATGGCGGGGGAGAAGCGATTTTCACCTGGGTTAACGAAGCCCAAGAAGAAGAAGAAATCGACCTTGCTTTAGACCTAAATGGGCATTTGCTCCGACTATCCATTGATAAAAATTACGAAGAACCAATGATTAATCCTTTAAATGAAGGGGAAAAACAGAGAATAGGGGAGTCGTTCCTGGGACACCATTATCCTGATGCCCTTAAATCCCTTACCTTAAGTAAAGTAATCAATCAGACCTATGATGATATTTTTTATTATGAACAATTGGTCATGGACCTTCCTTTGCCTAATGCAGGCTGTACAATCGTGATTGATCATGGGGGTGATGTGATTGGTTTCACTTATCAAGGGATCAAACCCATCCCTCACATTCCAGAAACCGTCATTGCCAAAGAAAAGCTTGTTGCAGATGTACAAGCTCGACTGGATTTTGAGCTGAACATTGTGCAACAGGAAGAGGGAGATTTCCGTCTGGTATATGAGCCTACCCTGGAGTGTAGCGATTATAAAGCAGAGAGGTTAGAACCCACTTTAACCATCATCCATGAGGCAGAGGATGTATACCGTAGATTCATTCCACTTCCCATCCCGGCAAATAGCCCCCAGAACCCTTCAGCATCCAATGAAGAAATCATTGGTATTACTGAGGAGATGGAAGTCATTCGGGAAAAGGATATGGGTGATGAGTGGGGCGTGGTATGGCGCAATAAAAACTGGGAAGGGAACGAAAAAGAGTTATCCCTCAACGCATTTTTAGCCAATCATAATGATGACACAGTGAAGGCGTTCATCAATAAGGAAACGGGTAAAGTAACACGGTTTATCTGGTTTCATGAACGCACAGGGGATCTGCAGCTAACCAGGGAAGAGTGTTTTGCAATAGCTTCAGACTTTTTGCAGAAGATGATACCGGAGTATTGCCCTTATCTACAACTGGTGGTCTCAAGAGAATCTGATGAAGACCTGGACCAGCCTACCACCATGTCAGGATTCATGTTTTGGTTCCATAACGGCCAGGGCATTCCCGTTCAGTCAGAAATTGTAATGGTTGTGGTAAATCCTACAACGGGTCAGATTGACCATTATAGTGGTGTGCATATGGAACTGGAGCACTTACAGCAAACTGAAGCTGAACCGGCAATCTCAAAAGAAGAAGCCCGGAAGCAATTCCTCAAGCATTTGGATTTTCAATTATCCTGGGACTATGATTATGAGAATGAATCCCATACCCTGATTTATGAATCCTGTGATTGTCACACTCGCACCCACATTCGCTACATTGATGCAATGACGGGAGAAGTGATTACATATCAAGACCTTTTTTAAGGAGACCTTAGTGAAATGAAGAAAAAGATCACTGTATTCATCCTTTTCGCCCTGATTATTGTTTCTAATATCTTTGCTTTTATTTTCATCCAAAATTTAAAAGAAGAGATCGCAACAACCAGGGTTATGCATACAAAGAATATGGAAGAGATGATGAAAACGGTTGAGGAAGAAACGGAACGAGAAATGGTGAAAAGCAATCCCATTTATTTTGTAGGGGACAGCATTACACGGAGGAATGATTGGCAAAATACCTTTCCCTACATATCCATTGTAAACAAGGGAATTGACGGTAATAAAACCAGCGATCTATTAAAGCGGATTGAACCAATAGCCAATGCCCATCCTTCCAAACTATTTCTTATGATTGGAATCAATGATTTTCTGCGAAATAAAGAGTTTGATGAGACCGTGAAAAACTACGAAAAGATTTTGCAAACCATAAAAGATAAGTCACCACACACCGTAATCTATGTGCAAAGTGTCTTGCCCATCTCCCGCACCTTGCCCAGGTACAGTAACCAGGACCTTGTGCGGTTTAACCAGCAAATCAAAGGGCTAGCTAGCAAATACAACGCTACATACATCGATTTATACCCCTTATTTTTACAAAATGGGCACCTTGGGGGACAATATGCAGTGGATGGCCTCCATTTAAGTAAAACAGGCTATGATTTATGGACACAGAAAATTTCTTCATATATTAAATAAAGAAAAAGGGAGTGTTGCGAACTGCAAAGTAAGCAGTTTTGCGACACTCCCTTTCCTTACTGAGCAAAGGGGATAGAGGTGATAAGGCAGCTATTCACTTCTATGGTGCAGCATCATAAATTGTTTCGCCAGGTACGTTGGGGTATAGGGCATGTCCTTTTTCAACCAAATGACAATGGTACCAATTAAGGCCGAAGAAATATACCAGATCAAAATATCCTTTTGCACACCTGTTTTACGTACATAGGAGTCACTTTGCACCTGTTTTAGCCTGGTAACGAACACGTCCTTTAAAAACTGCAATAAACGGTCTCTGAAAATGGGCACCAACCGTAGAGATGTCTTCAATCATTTCATCAGCCATCTTTTCTAGCATATCCGGAATATCGCGATAATGAAGATAGAAAGTGACCCGATTTATGGTTGCTTGCTTCGTCAGGCGATTCACGGATATTTTCTCCATAATTGTTCATTGAAAATACAAATTATTGTGCTTATAATCTCATTCATACAGTGTTAATTATACGACACATTGTAAATTTATTGTAGGCAACTAGAAAGGATGAATAAGATTGAGTAACAGCACGACCGTAGACATCCGTTCACTGAAAAAAGGTCCCATCTTATTCATTATGATTTTTGGTGCCTTTCTTGCGATTTTTAATCAAACCATTATGACCGTTGCAATTCCGGAATTAATGGACGATTTCCACATACAGCCGGCAACAGCCCAATGGCTGACCACAGGTTATATGCTGGTCAATGGGGTTTTGATTCCGATCACTGCCTTCTTCATGCGGCGATTTACCACGCGCCAGCTCTTTCAAAGTGCTATGATTATTTTCCTTGCGGGAACCAGTGTGGCGGCTCTGGCAACCAGTTTCCCAGTGCTCCTCATGGGAAGGATGATTCAAGCTGCAGGAGCGGGGATTATTATGCCTTTGCTTATGCACGTTGTTATGTCACTGTTCCCTCCAGAGAAAAGAGGCACCGCCATGGGTTGGGTGGGGTTTGCTATTATTTTCGCCCCGGCCATTGGACCTACCCTGGCAGGCTATGTTCTGCAGACCTACCCCTGGCAAACCATGTTTTACACCATGATTCCTTTTACCCTTTTAGTGATTATAGGTGCCTTTTTCTATTTAAAAAATGTATCGGAAACCAATCCGATTAAAGTTGATGTCCTTAGTGTCCTTCTTTCAACCATTGGCTTTGGGGGGATCCTATTCGGCTTTAGCGAGGCGGGCAACAAAGGTTGGATCAGTAACGAGGTAGTTCTATCTCTTATGATGGGTGCCCTGGGCCTTGCTCTGTTTATCTGGCGGCAGTTGGTATCGAAGAATCCCCTTCTTGACCTGCGGACTTTTACCTACAATATGTTTTCCCTCACATCCATTATTAGCATCCTGGTGACCATTGTCATGTATGCAGACATGATGTTATTGCCTTTGTACCTGCAAAACACTCGGGGATTTACTCCTCTAGAATCTGGCTTGCTGTTATTTCCAGGGGCACTGCTCATGGGGGTACTTAGTCCGGTCACGGGAAAAATCTTCGACCGGTTCGGGGGAAAATGGCTTTCCGTCATCGGTATGGCGATTATCATTGCTACAACATATAGCTTTATCAATTTGACAGACTCAACCAGCTATACTTATCTAGTGCTCATGTCCACAGGCCGACGGGTGGGGATGGCCATGCTCATGATGCCATTACAAACCACGGGGTTAAATCAATTACCTAGAAGTCTCTATGCCCATGGAAATGCCATTTCCAACACCATTCGAATGGTGGCAGGTGGGATCGGCACATCTCTCCTTGTAACGATCATGGCAAGCAGCACAAAAAATCACTTCCAAGAGATGATGACTACCGGTGCAGCAACAGGCCAATCACAGCAACACATGATGATGGAAGCATCCATCCAGGGAATCAATGACGCCTACTTAGTGATCTTCCTCATTGGGTTGATTAGCTTAGTGCTTACCTTCTTTATCAAACGGGTGGAACGGGCTCCCGAAAAAAAGTCCGAGGTAACCATGGATAGGCCCATGGCGAAAGAGGCGTAGAAAATATAAGAATCCATTTTGAGACAGGATGTTTCCAAAATGGATTTTTTCTTTCTAATATAGATGTGGATTTCTACAGAATTACAATATATTGTTTATTTTATAACAAATTTGTAGTATAAATATAAATGGATTAAATTAGTAGACTGTGTTTTTATTTACTTGTAAAGTAAATATAACTGGGAGGAGAAAGATATTTTCAATAAATTTTCCTTTATTATTTTGGTAGTATTTATTTTTGCATTAGAATTCCTATTTATGTTTCAAGCAGGCGAGATTAAATTAACGGGAAATCAAGAAAAAGATATTAAAGTAAAAGTAAGCGATTATGAAAAAAAAAATATAATTCCTAGTATGAATGAACAATTTATTTCCTGGGGTTTTAGCACAATTGAAGAAAAAAAAGTGACACCAAAAAGAACTGTAAAAATAGCCGTAATAGATTCCGGGATTGATAAAGAGCACCCTGATTTAAAAGGAATCGTCACAAAAGAATTTAATTCAATAAATAATACAGCTCAAGTTGAAGATGATACTGGCCATGGAACTGCAGTTGCAGGAATAATTGCTGCTATAGGTGCTCTTAATTTGTACAGTGGAGTTCTTTGGATTGCAGGCTATATCGCAGAGCAACAACCTAAAAATAAGAGATTTTATCATTACCAAGCTAGAACTGTAAATAATAAATATGGAATTTTTGTAGGGCCTGGATTAAGTTATACGAAAGCAGTTGCCCGTTTGAAGAGCAAAGGGAATATCTGGAGTATTTCTAGTTATTACGCACAAAAAGCAGCTAAAGCAGCATCTTCATATAGTGATACACTTCACCATTCTGCACATAGTCAAAGGGCAGGTATAAGAACTTATAATCATTACCACCCTAAAGGATTACTTGGAGTTCATTCTTTTTACGGACAAGGAAGATTAAATTAATGAATAAATTGAATAATAAATACCCTGCATGGACCAATGCGGAAGTTAGGGGATTTTTGCTTAATAAATTACATTCCGTTGAAATCCCCTTAAATCATTCTAGTCTACAAGAATATTTGTACTATGATGATATTTCAGATCGTGATCGTATTTGTGGGGCATTTGTCATTTACTACAAGCCGATTATTGAACTATTGCAAGGCAAAATAAAAAGTATTAGTAGTATGGAGTACAAAATGGCCATAGAATCCCCCAAAAACAAGATTTTAAGGGATATTGATAGCATCTTAGATGTGGGAGCATTAATCCTACTAAAATCAAAAGACAATCATGTATTATCGGATTATTATATCGGGGGCGCATATACAGACATCCCCAAAATCCAATACTTGTTTGATGTTTTTCTTGGATGGCCACGAACCGAGGAGAAAAACTCATTCGATATAGTAAGGAGCATGGGACTACTGTAAGGGGACCCATGCTCCTTATCATCTTTATCCCCTTCGCTCAGAAAACGCCCATCACGAGCATTTACGGAGTAAAGGGGATAGAGTTAATTTGTCCAAACCATTCTTTTTTCTAAACCATAACTTAATACTACAAATAAGTATTAAGGGTGTGGAAATATTGGACAATACCAGAACGGTTAAAAGGAATTCTGACTTAAACATTAGAACGGAGTTTTCTTTTATTGTATCCGATCTTGTTTTAGCTTCAATTTTGTCTGACATTGCACAGGCAAATGTAAATATTGCGGTTTTTTTTACCAATAGGACTAAAGCTAATAAAAATTTTGTGAGACTTGTACCAGGATCGGCAGAATCTGAGAATAAAAGGGACCTGGGGGTAGTAAGAAAAACACTTCAAGCTCACAAAATTCATTATAAAGAGCAAAAAATCATTACCATTTCCCCAAATAGAATCCCATCAGGTGTACCTGGAGGGTATAGCAAAATATTCGGCAGCTTATGGTGCAGAGTGAAGGTAAAATCCTTTTACAATGGAGAGGGAGATTTTGTTTATTTAAATGTATCCAACATAAAAAAGGCACTAGAAATTTTGTCGAAGGAAAATGTGAAGCCGTGTAAATCTAAATTGGGGTGATGGAGGCAATCCCATATCAACAATTAGAGTTTAACAGGCACACATATTTCGCAATAATCCTTGTTGACCATATCCCACCTGTATCTTTCTACGATTGGTTTGTTGTCAATTTGATATCCACTATTGTGTAAAACCGGAAAGATCTCAGTCCATGCCCTTTGGATGTCTTCCGCGGTATGCCTAATTTTGAAAACGGCATAATTCCCACCAGAAAGTTCCCCTTCGCATATTGAATGATCAATTTGATAATCCCAAGAGATTACAATACATGCATCATATCTACAGTTTTCAGGTGGTGTTGTTTCAGGATGATCTTGTGGAATTCCAAGTATGATTGACGATTCAATAAGATCATTTTCCCGTGCCCATTTTTTTAACGTTTCCATTGCTTGAATGTTTGCCGGACCATAGGGGCCAACTTGCCGCACATATGCAATGCGATAGTTTGGGAGAGTTTCTATTTGTATATTCATATTTTCCCCTTCCTTTACTGATATTTGCTACAATTCGAATGCTATTATGATATAAAAATATAATCAAATAGTTTTTTAAAATGGCTCTACCGAGGAGAAAAACTCAATAGATAGAGTAAGGAGCATGGGACTACTGTAAGGGTGGCCCGTGCTCTTTATCTTCTCTATCCCTTTCACTCAGAAAACAACGATTACTAGTATTCACTGATAGAAGGTGGAGATGGTATGAGTGAAAACGGGGCTATTGCTTACGAACTAAATCCTACTTTTATGTTCGAATGACAATTCGTATGAAAACTAAACCTGAAAATCAAGAAAAAGGGCCAGATTTTCTTGCAAATGGATATGTAAAGATTGGGTGGAGCAAAGTTCCCGATATGACTAACCTAACTAAAGAGGAAATCCGATCAAAACTAGAAGATAAGTACGGGTACAAAGGAAGATCATTATCCACGAACTTAGGTACACTTAACACTTTTTCAAAAGTAATGAAAAGCGGGGACGTTGTATTAATTACCCATGATGATTTTGTTCATATTGGCATCGTAGGGGAATATCTTCCTAAAAAAATCGGTATCGGAAAATGGGATCATAGAAGGCCTTGTAATTGGAAAGCTATGGTCAAAAAAAGTGATTTAAAAGAGAAAGTTAGATCACTTCTTGGGAATATGACTACTGTAACTAAATTCCCTTCCCCCTTTATAACTTCTGGGATTCCAGAAATCTTAGGAATGAAGGAATCAAACGAACAAATGGAACTTGCAGAATTTACTGGGACAGATTCTGAGCATATTAATTCCGAAAAAATAAATGAACAACAAATACAAGCTCTTGACACAAGCATTAATTCTGATGAAATATTAAGCCGCCTAGAATTATTAGGCACCACTGCATTAGGAATCTTAGAAGAAGAAATGAAGTCAGAGGATTCTGAGAGACGAAGAAAAGCTGCCGTAGATTTACTTTCCATTCTAAATAACACGAAACGTTCTAATGAAAACGAATAAAAGTAAAAGATAACGTTACACAAATCTCCTCTCTAAAAATAAATGGTATTAGAATAGACCGTATAATGAGTTTAGCTTCCATAAATGCTAAAATAAATATAAGATTAACCAACGTTTAATAAGTGAATGGAGGACGAACGGTATGGCTATGGACCAGTTTGACTTTTTCCAAGTATCTATTCCCAATGAGTTTCTGCCTGTAGTAAGTGACTTAAAAGTGGGGAAAAGTGTGGAAGATAAAGTTCGAGTTTCTCTTGCTATCGGATTGTTTGCCGGAAAACAAGTGACGCTGGCTCGTGCAGCCGAATTGGCAGGAAAATCTCTTGCAGATTTTATTGATATTTTGCGTGCTTATCAAATACCGTGGATAGAATATACGGAAAAGCATGTTATGGAAGATGAGGCAGCCATTGAAGAACTGTTTAGTGAAAATGAGGGGTAAGGTTATTGATTCAACTAGAACATATGGTAAAGAAGAATTAGATGATGTCATTTCATCAGGAGTATTTCAGCTGTATAAAGTCCAAAGCGGTGAAATGGTAAATAAAATGTACGGAAAACTCCATGAAGGGGAACTTGAAGTAATCATTGGTGCTAAAGAGTTGGATTTGCGGTTTGTTGTAATGGATGAACGAGCGGCTCGTGATTTGGCTCAAATGTTTTTATTGAAGCCAATAGGTACGTTAGGAATTTTATTACTAGCGAAAAAGCACAATAGAATAGAAATGGTGAAGCCGTATCTTGATATGCTTTTAGCGCATGATTTTTATATTTCAAAAAAGCTCTATCAACAGGTTCTCAAACATGCGAATGAAAATTAAAAAATAATTATATATCGAATAGCTGCTGTAATCTTGGCAGCTTTTTTTGTTGAAGAAATTCAGGTGTACTTTTTTAAAGAAGGGAAGCGGAACGCATCTTCTTCAATCGGGCGCCCTTAGTTCTCCTGAACTACTGACCCAAGAGGATAAAAGTGCAAAACATTGACTTAAGCTCAAGTTACAGGAATTCCCATCCTTTTGGCGAAAAGTATTGTTAACGTAAACGTCTAAAAAGGAGTGGGGAATAAGATGAAAACAAGGGTGACAGAAATTTTCGGAATCCAATATCCTATTATTCAGGGAGGATTGGCATACCTGGCTTATGCTGAACTGGCAGCGGCAGTCTCCAATGCAGGCGGCCTTGGGCAAATCACGGCAGCTACATTAGGTACTCCAGAAAAACTGCGGGAGGAAATCCGCAAAGTTCGTTCACTTACCAATAAACCTTTTGGCGTGAATTTTGCCATAGCTAGGCACGATGGGAGATATCAGGAATTGCTTGAAGTGGCCATTGAAGAAAAGGTGCCAGCTATTTCGATCACAGGAGCGAACCCTAAACCTGTTTTTGAGCGGATTAAAGGAGAAAATATCCGTACCCTTGTCCTAGTAGCCGGTGTTCGGCAGGCACAAAAGGCGGAAGAGCTGGGTGCTGATGCGGTGATGGCGGTGGGGCAAGAAGGTGGCGGTCATTTAGGGCGCGATGATATTGGGACAATGGTACTCATTCCCCGTGTTGTAGATTCTGTAACCATCCCTGTAATAGCCAGCGGCGGAATTGGTGATGGCCGAGGGTTACTGGCATCTTTCGCATTGGGGGCAGAAGGTATTGAAATGGGGACACGTTTTATCGCTACCCAGGAGTGCGTTCATGCCCATGAGAAATATAAGGAAGCCATCCTTAATGCCAAAGAGACAGATACCATCATTATTAAGAAAACATTAGGTGCGCCAGGACGGGTTTTGAAGACGAAATATACCCAGGATATTATCGAACGTGAACAACAAGGGGCCACCTACGAAGACTTGCAAGAATTCATAAGTGGAAAAGCCAATTGTAAGTATATTTATGACGGAAATGAAGAAGAAGGTTTAGCATGGGTCGGCCAGGTCATAGGTCTTATCAACTCAATCCCCACGGTCCAGGAATTATTTGACGAGATGATTAGTACGGCAGAAAAAGCCCAGAGGGGTATAGGAAACCTTTTCGAGAATCGGAGCCTACGATAAAAAAATAAAGGGTGATACATATTCCTCATGTATCGCCCTTATTTTCTGTACAGAGTGTTTCTCCCTTTAGTCAGTTTGTACTTTTATAAATTGATACAGCTGTACTTAATTTCCACCACTTATTTTTTGAAGGGAGTTTTAGTTTATGAGTGATTTTGTTAGTGCCGCTTTTCCTTGGGTTGCTTTAGGAATAGCAGTTGCCATTATTCTTACGTATATGAACTATAACAATAACAATAAAAAAAGTAGATGAAAGCCTTCACTAGCATTCACTGATTCAAGGGGATAGAATTGCATTTTTATAGATAGGAGGGGTAACCTTGGGTACAACGAAGTGGAAATATCCAGCTTTCATACGTCGGGGAGAGGATGGGGACTTCGGAGTCTATTTTCCCACGTTATTAGGTGAAGTGGGATGGGAATATCCGTTAAGTACAGGAACTTCAAAGGATAAAGCAATTCAGGAGGCAAAAAAAAAGTTAGCTTATGTCATTGCCAGCATTATTTTTGATAATGATCCTGTACCTGATCCCGTTAGAATTCCTCATGATCATCTTAGTGGAAACATGGAACTGATTGAGATTGAGACTAGGTTTCAAAATGAATTCGGTACATGGAATATCTATTTTGACGAACCTGCAAGTGATGAGGAAACAAGGTTTCTGGATCTGAATTACAAGAGAATTGAAAATTTCCCTAATGGATGGCTTCTTTTTACAGTCAATTCAAAAAGTGAAGGGGAACAAAAGGTACATCATTTCATTGAAAATGTCCTCCTGCCAATGCGCAGTTAGTAATTTAACATTCTGAGTAAAGGGGATAAAGGTGCGAAACATGAAAATAGCCCCTAATTCGGAACACCGTAGGTTAATTCGGTACCCAAATTAGCACCACATTACGAAAGGGACTTAAAATTATGAAGGATATCACCACAGGAAAGAATGTATCTCTTATAATTCCTCATAATAAAAAATGTGTGATTCCATAAATCGGTTGTGTGAAACAATATAGTCTGTAAAAATAGTAACCACATCTTCCAGTGTTTTAATACTGGTTTCTGTTCGTAGAGATGTATTGCCCGGAACATTGTGGTGGTGAAAAGGGTCAGTATCGACATTCCAGGGTGGTTCAGGGTGTTCTTGTTTATCAAAAGAAGTAATATGCCTTTTGTGTTTACTCCTTTTTTTTATCCCTTTTAGGTCTGGATATTCCCATGCATATCGGTATTCTTTAATATTATCTGACTCATTGTATAATTCATTTATTCTTAAGACTGTTTCCCCGTAGATATTGTGATAATTTAGTGGCAGTACAGCAACAACTCTGTTTTCTCCCTTTGATTTGATTTCAGGTATTTTACTGTGATTGAAAAGCTGCGGATTGTTTTCAAACAGTTCTTGAATGAAATCAATTCTTTTTCGTTGTTTTTGGCTACTCATGTAGTTTTTCCCTTAGTTCTTCAAGAGCGTTGCGCCAGTCTAAATAATCATCGGGTTCGTCTAATTCATACGGGTCTTTTACATGTCCAAAAACTTCTTTAAATGTTCCATTGTAAGTATCTTCAAACCCTTTTATCTCGTCTTTAAGTTCTTTGATTACGTCTTCTGTTGTGCGATTACGTAAATGATAAGCCTGATACAAAGCTTGTATACGTGATGCCCACACGCCATCTTTCCAGTAGAAGGCATTATGCAGAGGATACCGATGATGCCCAACGCCATTCACCGTTTCCATACCAAGAGCAACATACCGGCTTATGGTAGCTTTAGAAACGCCTAATTCGACTTTCAGTTGGTGCGAAGCAAGTAATGCCTTCGAGCTATAAGTGTACTCTAGTATTCCTTTTTTGGTTATCGATAAAAACATTTGGTCTAAAGCGTATTTAGCCTTTGCGAATGATTCGATAAAAGGAAGTTCTTTATCAATGAGTACCTTATTTAATTCTTCGGTCCATTTGTTATAAAGAGCATTTTCTTGAGAAAAAGCGGTGTCTTTGCTTGGGATTATAGCTATAAGATACGAATGATATTTCATCTGCATGGCATAAACGTAATGAGTAACTAATTGAACAGTTTGGATATCAGGGTGCTTACTTAAACTAGTAACCAATTCCTCTGAGAATTTCTCCCGAAAATCTCCATGTTTGGCATCTACACTGTGTAAAGAGATCATATTTATCCCTCCCTTCCTATATCTTAACATCGGGTGAAACGAAAGTCCATTTTCGTTTCATTATACTCATTTTTCCCCTTTTTATTCATGTTGAAAAATAAACTAAGCTTCTGAGTTAAGGGGATAAAGGTGAGAAACATGAAAATAGCCCCTAATTCGTAACACCGTAGGTTAATTTGGTTAGAATCGTTACTGGGAAAATCCCACCAAATCAGAGCTACAATACGAAAGGGGCTTGATATTATGAAGGGTACCACAAAATAGGTAGATTTAAACCTGCAAAAAGAACTAAACCCCAAAAATCAACTATATGAATTGATGTCTTTTATATTAGAAATGTTAATTCAGCTCTTGCGAGCTAACTGAGTAAAGGGGATGAAGGTGATAAGGATCGCCACCCACCCCTTAGCCCTTCCGAGCTTCCTGACCCAAAGGGATAAAGATGATAAGCACCACCACCATCCCCCCACCCCCACAGAACCCTATCATAATTTCACCCGCCCAACCATATTCTATATAGAGTAGATTGTCCAATAATGTACCAGGAGGGGGATATGAAACGATATATTCTAGCAGGAGTTGGGGCCCTTATCATAACGGTGTTGATTGTGCCAACGATCCTTGTTTTTCTCTATCCGGGAAAATCCCAGGAAGTGCAATCCCTGAAGAACATCATTACATCGGCAGCATCAGGAATTGGAGCGAAGAAGACAAGCCAGGTCAAAAAGGCAGTGCCTTATACAGTAAAAGTGTATCGGAACAAATTAAAAAAAATAGAAAACATTGATTTAGAAGATTATATAGTAGGCGTAGTAGCGGCAGAAATGCCTGCAGATTTTGAACTGGAAGCCTTAAAGGCCCAGGCCATGGCAGCCCGCACCTACACAGTGGAGCGCATTGTCAAAGGAGACTTCAGTGATATCCCTAAGGGGGCCCATGTTATTGATACGGTAAAAAACCAGGTATACATGGATCCGGAACAAAGGCTCAAAACCTGGGGCGTGGATCACGTTTGGAAAGAGGAAAAAATCCAGCAGGCAGTGAAGGAAACCGCCGGGGATATTCTCACCTACAACGGCCAGCCCATTGAGGCCTCCTTCTTTTCTACTAGCAACGGATACACAGAAAACGCAGAAGAATACTGGGGCGGGAAATATGTTCCTTACCTGCGCAGTGTAGCCGTACCCTGGGACAAGGAATCACCCAAATACCAGGCCACCGTCGCCCTCTCTTTAAGTGAATTCGAACGGAAACTGAATACCCGCATTTCCCGTGCAGCATTAGCCCAGAGCAACCAAACCCCCTCATTAATCAACGTTCTCTCCTATTCCCAGGGGAAACGGGTGAACCAGGTAAAGGTGGGGGACAAAAAGTTCAGCGGTCGCCAGGTGCGGGAAAGGCTGGGCCTCAACTCTTCCCAATTTACTATTTCCTATAAAAATAGCCAGGTTGTGATTCAAACCACAGGCTATGGCCATGGGGTTGGGATGAGCCAGTGGGGCGCCCAGGGTATGGCGAAAGAAGGAAAAAAGGCGGAAGAAATCGTGAAGCATTTCTATACTGGAATTGAAATTCATAACGCTGAAAAATATCTGAGATAATTTTCTAAATAATCTAATTCATATGTTTATTTCACCTTTATCCTGTCAAGAATGGGGGATAGAGGTGGTGAAAATCAATGAGTGAAGATAACAAAAGCAAAAACCAGGCACCCGTTAAAAAACTTCCTACAGGTGGCTGGAAGTCAATCTTCCGCAAGAAATGGGTCTTTCCGGCTATGTACATGGGGGCAGCAGCTATTATTCTTGCCTTTATCATGTGGTACCAAAACAACAACGACTTCTCTTTTACCAAAGACCAATATAACGTAACACAGAACAAGGCAGATCAAAAGAATCCTGCCAGTGATGCGGTGGGACAAAGTGAGCAGAAGAGCATCCCTGTAAATAGTGGGGAGAAACCCCTTTCCTGGCCTGTAAAACCTGAAGTGGCCACGGAAACGATCATGGGATATTTTGATGATACAGCTGACAAGAAAGCTCAACAAGCTGCTTTAATCCAGTATGAGAATTCCTACTGGCCTAATAGCGGAATTGCGATTGCTGCAAAAGACAAAAAGGCTTTTGAAGTAGTGGCTTCTGCACCTGGTAAAGTTGTTAAAGCGGAAAAAGATCCAATGATGGGTTATCAAGTGGAAATCCAGCATGAGAACGGATTAGTCACTGTTTACTCTAGCCTTGAAGATGCAAGTGTTAAACAAGGTGAAAACGTAGAAGCTGGTTCCCTCATCGGGCTTGCTGGCAGAAGCGTTTTAGAGAAAAATCTTGGTGTACACTTACACTTTGAAGTTCGTAAAAACGGTGAGCCTGTTTCACCAGAGAATTTTCTGGCTAAAGCGGGAGAAGCACCTGCTGCTAAATAGTAAAACAACGTAAAATTAAGTAAAATCTAAAAAAAGGCTGAATAGGACTTGCTATTCAGCCTTTTTTTCTCATATATGCCCATACGCCTCAATATACTGTATCAGACTACTTGTGTTAGGAGGCGAAGGGTGTGCACGATTACATCAAAGAACGAACCATCAAGATTGGACATTACATTATCGAAACCCGCAACACGGTTCGTAAGATTGCCAAGGAGTTTGGTGTGTCCAAAAGCACGGTACACAAGGATTTAACCGAGAGATTACCGGAAATTAACCCGGAATTGGCCAATGAGGTCAAAGAAATACTTGAGTATCATAAGTCTGTGCGTCACCTGAGAGGTGGGGAAGCCACTAAAATTAAATATAAAAGGAAAACGAAAACATTGGTGGGTAAAGAGAAGGAAGCAGAGGGGCTTGCATAAAAGGAAAAACTCCTTGTTGTCTTATCAAATGAATAGTACAATTATCAGATGAAACACAGTTGTACAGGGAGGACCTAACATGTTGGGCAAAGATATCGGAATTGATTTAGGAACGGCTAATGTACTTATTTATGTTAAAGGACGCGGTGTAGTACTTGATGAACCGTCTGTGGTTGCCATTGATAGTCAAACTCGCAAAGTGCTTGCCGTAGGTGAGGAAGCACGGCGCATGGTTGGCCGTACACCAGGAAACATTGTTGCTATTCGTCCCCTTCGTGACGGGGTGATTGCGGATTTCGAAATTACCGAAATGATGTTAAATCACTTTATTACCAAAGTTGGCGTCAAAGGATTCATGGCTCGTCCACGGATTTTAATTTGCACCCCAACCAATATCACCTCCGTCGAACAAAAAGCCATTCGAGAAGCAGCTGAAAAATGCGGCGCCCGGGAAGTATTCCTGGAAGAAGAACCGAAAGTTGCGGCAGTTGGTGCCGGAATGGAAATTTTCCAACCTTATGGAAATATGGTCGTGGATATGGGCGGTGGAACTACCGATGTTGCTGTGCTTTCCATGGGAGACATCGTCACCGCCTCTTCCATCAAAATGGCTGGGGACAAGTGTGATACGGCCATCATGAAATACATCAAAGACAAATATAAATTATTAATTGGTGAACGTACAGCGGAACAAATCAAAATTACCATCGGTACCGTATTTAAAGGCTCTCGCCAGGATGAAATTGATATCCGCGGACGGGACATGGTATCCGGCTTGCCACAAACCATAACCATTAATTCTGAAGAAGTATGTGAAGCCCTCGAAGAAGTGGCCTCTGCGGTTGTATTGGCTTCTAAAACAGTTCTGGAACGCACACCACCAGAATTGTCAGCAGATATTATCGACCGTGGCGTCATGTTAACAGGGGGTGGCGCTCTTCTTCATGGCATGGATCGCCTCCTTTCTGAGGAATTGAGAGTTCCCGTTATGGCGGCAGAGAATCCGATGGAATGTGTAGCCCTAGGTACTGGGGTTATGCTAGAGAATTTGGACAAGTCACCGCAAAAACGTTCTAAAATGAAAATTTTTGGATAGCCTTTAATTGTTCCGATGTTTTTGCCGGGCAAGTTAGCGGGAAATTGGATTTATAAATTCCTTTGAAATTGGGGTGGATTGCAGTCCATGAAACAAGATAGTATGCCTGTGGAACAAGACGGAATGGCGCTTGCAGCGAAAGCTCCTGTTCTTGAAACTGAGGATACACCGAAAGTGGATGAGAGCGCTCCTGCAGAAGAAACCCTTGAATCGCCTGTAGTGGAGGCAACGGCAGAAGGTGGAACCCAGGAAGTGGGAACCCCACAAGAGGAGTCGCCTGCAGCGGAAGTGGACAGGGATCGGGCAGATGTTGACCAAGCCCTTGCAGCCCCCGCGCCAGTAGAAGCAGAGGAAGCCCTTGCTACACCTGCACAGGCCCAGGAGAAAGCAAACTTTTTCAGCAAAGTATGGGGCATTTTAATCGCTAAATCAGAAATCACTGTACCTATATTGCTTGTCTTTTCCCTGGTGATGGGATTGATGATTGGATACAGTGTGATGGGTGATGGTCCAGTTAGGGACGTTTTTCAACCTGAAACATGGACCCATGTTTGGAAACTCATATTCGGATAGGAGAGATCAGAAAAGTGGATAATCAAAAACTCCGCGAGCTTCTGCACATTTTAGAGCAGAATAGCCGCCGTTCTCCAGAAACCATTGCAACGATGCTCGAAGTATCCGTAGAAGAGGTTAAGGAGACCATTGCTAAACTAGAAGAAGATAAAACAATCATTAAATACCCAGCCATCGTAAACTGGGACAAAATAGAACACAATGACATTGTGTACGCCATGATTGATGTGAAAGTAACCCCGAAAAGGGATGTAGGTTTTGATGATATTGCAGAACGGATTTACCGTTTCCCGGAAGTTCAATCTGTGTATTTAATGTCTGGTGCTTATGATTTATCGGTAGTAGTAGTAGGAAAATCTATGCGGGAAGTAGCAAGTTTCGTATCGGCTAAATTGTCAACTCTTGATTCAGTGCTTTCTACCGCAACTCATTTTATTCTCAAAAAATACAAGCATGATGGCGTGATTTTAGAGAAGCCAGATGACGACAAACGGATGGTTGTATCTCCATGAGCCAGTCATCAAGCCCAACAACGAAACCTACTACATTTAATCCGAGATTATCTCGCATCATTCAAGAAATTCCTCCTTCAGGGATTCGTAAATATTTTGACTTAGCCTCCACCATGGAAGGCGTCATCTCACTGGGCGTGGGGGAACCAGATTTTGTAACCCCCTGGAATGTAAGGGAAGCTGGCATCAATTCCTTAGAACGAGGCTTTACCTCTTATACATCCAACAGTGGGATGATGGAATTACGGGAAGAGATTAGCCGGTATTTATCCGATAACTTTCAAACCCATTATGAACCAGCCACAGAAGTGGTGATTACCGTGGGTGCCAGTGAAGGGATTGACCTGGCCATTCGTTCCATTATTGATCCTGGGGACGAAGTGCTCATTGTTGAACCCTGTTATGTGTCCTATGACCCGGTCATTCGCATGGCGGGTGGGGTTCCGGTGACCATTCAAACCACCCTGGAAAATGATTTTACCCTAACACCTGAGGCACTAGAAGCAAAAATTACCCCGAAAACTAAAGGGTTAATTTTCTGTTTCCCTAACAATCCAACCGGTTCTATTATGACTGAAGAGGAATTAAAGGCCATTGCCCAGGTAGCTGTTAAACATAATTTAATTATTATTTCCGATGAAATCTATGCGGAATTAACCTATGATGGAACACACAGCAGCATTGCTGCCTTACCGGGCATGAAAGAGAGGACCATTGTTCTTTCCGGATTTTCTAAATCCTTTGCCATGACAGGGTGGCGCATTGGTTATGCTGCAGGGCCGGAAGACATTATTTCCGCTATGGTGAAGATCCATCAATATACTATGCTTTGTGCACCAATTACTGCCCAAATTGCTGCAACGGAAGCCCTGCGCCATGGCATGGATGCCAAAGACCGCATGGTGGAAAGCTACCGCCAGCGCCGCAATTTCGTGGTAAAGGCCTTTGAACAAATCGGGCTCACCTGCCATACACCAAAAGGCGCCTTCTATGCCTTTCCCTGTATTTCCAATACAGGCATGAGCGCGGAGGAATTCGCAGAAAACTTGATTCTCGATCAAAAAGTGGCTGTGGTTCCCGGTCATGTCTTCGGGGAAAGCGGCAGAAACCATATCCGTTGTTCCTATGCTACATCCATGGACAACCTGGAAATGGCCATCGACCGCATGGACAAGTTCTTAAGTAAAAATCGTTAATTAGAAAATATGAAACCGGAGTTTCCCATAGGGAAGCTCCGGTTTTTTGAGTCGATAAGCATTTATAATTTTATCTTCAGAGCTCCATTACGAAAGGGGCTAGCTTTCGGTGTTGAGCCATAATTTTGCCACTTATTTTTGATTAGAAATGAAAAAAAAGTATGGAAATTATGGTAAAATTAAAGTGATGGATAATTATTCCAGCAGGGAAAGGGTGAATAGTTTGTAGCCTTTTCCGTCCTGATTAAAAGGGGTGTAAATATGGGTAATTTTACGTATTGTTCAAATGTAACACCCGGTCAACTAATTAATTTGCTTGTAGGTATGAAACCTGATGTACAAGCACCATTTTCAAGTATAGTCCGTGAAGGTACTCGCGAGGCAATAGACAAGGTTTTGGAAGAGCTTACGTTTGATGAATGCTTTTTCGGACCTTTCCCTGAGCTGGTTCCGTGTGTGAATTGGTCACAGCTTGTCGCTGAATTTTTTGCACGTTTTAAAGTAAAAGGGAGATCGGAGCGATTTGCCAGCTCTGCGGTGCTGCAAATCCATAGCGGTCAGTATGCTTCAACCGCTAAGGAACTTGCAGAGCGGCTGGGGATTCACCAGGATTATGCCCAGGATAACTCCGGATATAGTTTTGTGCTGGCCCGTGTACCACGTAACATTGGGGGCGCTGTAGTGAGCCTGCAAGCACGTACGGAATGCCAGTTTAGAGAACAGTTAGTTAAAGAGTGCACGAAAACAATACATGATTTTGTAGCAGAGCTGGAGCAGGATGAATTTGGATCCCCCCGGCGTATCCCGGCCAATATTCGAAAAGCACTGGGACTCGTAGAAGGACAGCTGGGCTCCCATTATGTTGAAGAAATCGAAATTGGAGATGAAGCTTTTCAGGTATTTGTATATAAGGCAGATCGGTTTAAACTCATCTGTGACGCCATGGACAAATCCGGATGGGAGGGCGAGAGCGCCCTGGGTTTCCGCTACTTTACTTCGAGTGATTTTTGTGAATATGCGGGTAGGGTGTGTATACGATCCCAAGCGCCTGGCTTTGAAAAGGTTCGGAAGTGGTTAGGCGACACCTCCTATGGCCTGA
>CALNBV010000209.1 GCA_937874515.1 uncultured Paenibacillaceae bacterium
CAGCATGTACTACAGGATTTGGATGGGAGAATTGCCGGGGTTCTGGACGGCGGCCCCACAGGGATTGGCGTTGAATCTACCGTTGTGGATGCCAGTGGAGAAGTTCCTATTATACTTCGTCCAGGGGGAATTACCCCGGAACAAATTGCGGAAATCACCGGGGAAGTGGCCTTTGATCCTGGGCTTACCTTAGAAGGTGTGGCCCCTCGCTCACCAGGAATGAAATATCGCCATTACGCACCAGAAGGAGAAATGTGGCTTGTAGAAGGGGATCATATAGAAGATACCATCTCCACAATTAACCGTTTAATTGCAGCAGCCCGAGAACAAGGGCGTAAAGTCGGAGTTTTGACCACAGAAGAGAATCGACAGGCTTATCCATTGGCTGATCAGGTTTTTCCCTGCGGAAAAAGGGAGGAATTAATTACTGTAGCCCGCAATTTATATGATGTTTTACGTAAAATGGATGATAAAAAAGTAGATTTTATTTTGTCGGAAACCTTTCCTGAACAGGGGGTTGGCCAGGCGATTATGAATCGATTGCGCAAAGCTGCTGGAGGGAAGCGTTATACCCCATAACATTCCTGCATATACCTGTCTATAAAGGTAGACAGGGATGGGGGGATTTTTTTGGATCTAGGCACAGTTCAGTGGGGGGAACTTCTGACTATTTCCATCATAGCCGTTGCATTGGGGATGGATGCGTTCTCCCTTTGCGTAGGAATGGGGATGTCCGGGATTCGCCTGCGTAATGTGATTAAAGTGAGCACATTAATTGGTGTGTTTCATGTCATTATGCCCTTACTGGGAATGCTTCTCGGGTTACTCTTAACAGGGTATATGGGGAGTATTGCAACCTATGTAGGAGGAATTATCTTAAGTATTTTGGGGATTCAAATGCTCGTGTCTGCTTACAATGAGAGAAATGGAAACAGGGTACAACGGCCTTTTCTTTATTCTACATATCTAGGTCTCCTTCTCTTTGCCATAAGTGTGAGTGTGGATGCCCTCACTGTTGGTTTTTCTTTTGCAATTTTTCAGGTGAATACAGTGATTGCCCTTGTAACCTTTGGCTTGGCAGGTACGCTAATGTCGGCTTTAGGCCTTTTATTAGGCAGGAAATTAGGAAATTGGATGGGCTCTTTTAGCAATATGTTAGGAGGGTTTATATTGCTAATTTTCGGCATTAAATTCCTAATATAAGGGGGCAAGACACATGTCCGAACTTCTAATAATAAGTACATTGACGGGATTAACCACTCTCCTTGGGGCAGTAACCACATTATTTATAGGTACTCCGGGAAAAAAACTCATGGCCTTTTATTTAGGCCTTTCAACGGGAATGATGACTCTTGTTTCTGTTATTGATCTTCTTCCCGCTTCCCTGCGCAATGGGGATTTTTATGGCACCTTACTGGGAGTATGCATGGGCCTTATTTTTTTATTGGTTGTGCAAAAACTCATGAACCATTTTTATCCCCATCCCCATTTAGACGTATTGGATGAGGAATCCTCTGCCTGGCAGAAAACGGGCTGGATGATGACCATTGCCATTGCCTTGCATCACATTCCAGAGGGAATTGCAATTGGGGCGGGGTTTCATGCCCACCATAGTATTGGAGCTATGATTGCTCTTTCCATGTCCCTGCACAATATCCCTGAAGGCATTGGATTATCCGCTCCTTTAATTTTAGGGCAACTGGGGCGATTGCGCATTCTCCTAGTCGCGTTTCTCATCAGCCTATGCATCCCCCTGGGAGCCTGGCTTGGTGAACTGTACTTTACCTCATCCCCTCAAGCCATAACCTTTGGCATGGCCTTTGCATGTGGTGCCATGGCTTATATCATTATTAAAGAAATGGGCCCCGCCAGTATTCGCCTCCATCCTAAAAGCGCTCAATTAGGCATGTTCGTCAGTTTAATCGCAATGATTTTTTTGCATTTTTTGGAATAAAGCCTCTTGCATTATTCTTAATTTCGTACAAAAATGGATAAAAGGAAGTAGAAAGGGGTTGATTCACATGCGTATTTTATTTGTATGTACGGGAAATACATGCCGCAGTCCTATGGCAGAAAAGATTTTTCGCAAAATCCTTGCAGAAGAGGGGTTGAATGAAGGAATTGCAACCCAATCAGCAGGGACCTTTGCCTATAATGGGGTTTGTGCATCTTCCAATGCCATTCGTGTTCTTGAGTCCAAAGGAATCACTGAACCACATAGTTCCCAAACTGTCACACCTGATTTAATGAAATGGTCTACCTTGATTTTAACCATGACCAGATCACATAAAGCCTCTCTTTTACAGGCCTATCCCCAAATGGCTGAAAAAATCTATACATTAAAGGAATATGCAAACCCTGAATCACCCACTGGTATTGAAATTAGCGATCCTTTCGGCGGTTCCCTGGAAGTGTATGAAGAGTGCGCCCGGGAAATTGAGGAATCTTTGCGGGAATTGCTGAAGAATATCAAGGCGCAACAGATGAACACCCATGGACAAGGGTTGGAATCCCCTTGATTACTACGTTCCCCAGAATCCGGGGCAACGAGGATCCTATTGTTCTTGTTGCGGGTTTTACCGGTTGGGGTAGGGATGAATTCGGCGGTTTTTTATATTGGGGAGGCACCAGTGACATTCAGGAGGAATTAAAACAACAGGGATATCCTACCTTTACAGCAGGAATAGGTCCTTATTCTTCAAATTGGGACAGGGCTTGCGAGCTATTTGCAATAATCAAAGGCGGAACTGTGGATTATGGGGAAGTCCATTCCAAACGCTTTGGACATGCCCGCTATGGACGGACTTTTCCTGGCCTCTACCCCCAGTGGAGCAAGGAAAATAAAATTCATATTATTGGTCATAGCATGGGCGGGCAAACGGCCCGTACCTTAGCCCAATTGCTGGCAGAAGGCAGTGAAGAAGAACAGCAGGGAACCCACCCTAAGGAACTATCTCCATTATTTAATGGGGAAGAAAAAAATTGGATCAAAAGCATCAGTACCATTTCTACCCCACATAACGGCTCAACCCTGGTTTATGGTTTTCAGAAATACATCCCCAGAATGAAACAGATTTTCAAACTCTTTTCCTCCGTTAATCAAGTAGGGAAAAAGTTTTACTATGACTTTAAACTGGACCACTGGGGCCTCACCATGCAAGAGGGTGAAAGTTACAATGAGTATGTAAAACGAGTATGGAAATTCAACACCATCGTAAAAACCACAGATTTTAGCGAATATGATTTAAGTATTGAAGGCGCATATGCTTTAAACCAATGGGCAAAAGCAAGACCTGATATATATTATTTTTCTGTTGGGACAAAGAAGACCTTCTCTTCCCCTGTTACCGGGTATCAGATTCCCCAGATCAAAATGAATCCCCTTTTCACCCCATTTTCTTTATTTATGGGACGGTATACAGACAGAGATCATTTCTCTTCAATTAATGAAAATTGGTGGGAAAATGATGGAATTGTGAATACATTTTCTATGAAAGGTCCTGTATTTGGTTCAAAGGACCCAATCATTGTTCCAGAAACAAACTATTTTCTTCCTACACCTGGGATTTGGCATTATCTTGGCACTATGGATGACTATGACCACATGGAAATTGTTAGCGTAGGTTTCAAGAAGGCGCGGGAGTTATATTCTCAACTTGCGAATTTAACTGGATCCCTAAAATAGGAGGATGACAGGAAAATGAAAAGTATAATTCTTTCCAATGGGGAAACCCTCTTTTACCGGGAAAGGCCTGGTGGAAATCAGCCCCTGGTGCTTGTCCATGGCAACATGACGTCGTCTGTTCATTGGGACGTATTACTAGATAAATTACCCGGGGAATTAAAAGTGTATGCTGTGGATATGCGGGGATTTGGCCAATCCACATACCATCAACCTATTAACAGCATCCACGATTTTGCCCAAGATATCAAAGAGTGGGCAACAACCCTGGGCCTTTCCTCCTTTATTCTTATGGGTTGGTCCTTAGGCGGGGCAGTTTCCATGGATTATGCTGCTCATTACCCCGAAGATGTGGAGAAGCTGATCCTCATGTGTTCTGCCAGTACCCGGGGCTATCCTATTTTCAAAAAGGATGAACACGGATTGCCCATTATAGAACAACCTTTGCATTCCCGGGAGGAAATTGCCAGGGACCCTATTCAAGTATTGCCTATGCTAAACGCTTACCGGGAAAAGAACAAAGAAGTATTAAAAGCCATCTGGAATGTATTAATTTATACCTCTAAAAAACCAAATGACGAACAATACGATAAATACTTAGAGGATATGTTGACCCAGCGGAACCTGGTGGATGTGGACTATGCACTGGCTAATTTTAATATAAGCAACCATCCTGCCCCCACAGGAGAGGGAACTGGATTGGTCAAAAATCTCACCATGCCCACCCTTGTTTTAACGGGAAAAAATGATTTGGTGGTTTCCAGGACCATGACAGAAGAACTTTTTGCAGATTTACCCCACAAAATAACCCACATTGAATTAAATGCCGGCCACTCACCCCTCATTGACGATTTAGAAAACCTGAATCAAGCCATTAAAACTTTTATTTTAGGATAAAAACCTCTTTAAATCCGAACGATTTTTCATATATAATAAAAAACGTACAGATTTCTAATAAACCTTCGACAAAATACTCTCTTATCCTACACAAAATAGGGTATAATACATAAAGGCATTAATTAGGAAACGGAGGAGAGTATTGTGAAAGTAGCAATTGCCGCCGACCATGGCGGGTATACTCTTAAAGAAGAGATCAAACAATACCTGGAATCTGTAGGTATTGAGTACCAGGATTTTGGTTGCCATAATGAAGATTCAGTGGATTATCCCGACTATGCTCTTCCCGTTGCGGAAAAAGTAGCTCAAGGGGAATTTGACCGTGGCATATTAATTTGCGGTACCGGTATTGGCATGTCCATTGCTGCCAATAAAATTGACGGTGTCCGTTGTGCCCTGGTGCATGACTGTTTTACAGCCAAAGCCACTCGAGAACATAATGATTCCAATGTCCTTGCCATGGGTGCCCGTGTCATCGGACCGGGACACGCATTAGAAGTCGCAAAAATTTGGTTAGGAACTGAATTTGAGGGCGGACGCCACCAACGCCGCATTGAAAAAATCCATCTTATCGAAAAAGGTGGAAACAATCGTGCTTAAAAAGCTGCAACAAGACCTGAAAATCATATTACAGGAATTGCAAGATGCCATGCCCAAAGGTCTCGGTCAAGGACAAATCCTTGTCATTGGCACAAGTACCAGTGAAATTCTCGGCAAAAGAATAGGCACAGCAGGCAGCGAAGAAGTAGCTCAAGCCCTTTACCAGGTTTTTGCTGAAGAAAGCGAAAAAAAGGGGTTTGCCCTTGCCTTCCAATGTTGCGAACATTTGAATCGGGCTCTGGTTATTGATAGAAACATTGCAAACCATCAGGGATGGTCTGAAGTGCTGGCTGTTCCTATTCCCGGTGCAGGTGGCTCTATGGCTGCCTGCGCTTTTGAAGAAATGGAGGACCCCATTCTCGTCGAGCACATTAAAGCAGATGCGGGAATTGATCTTGGGGATACCTTCATCGGAATGCACTTAAAACATGTGGCCGTTCCCGTTAGGCCCAGTATCAATGAAATAGGTGCTGCCCATGTCACAATGGCCCGTACCCGTCCTAAACTAATAGGTGGCCCTCGCGCCGTTTATGAACGGATAAGTTTAAAAACGGATATGAAAAACTGCCGCTAATCTAAGGAGGATTTATACATGTTGGAAAATTTAAAGAAACAAGACCCACAAATTGCTGAAGCAATCCGTGCAGAACTTGGCCGTCAGCGCACCAAAATCGAATTAATTGCTTCTGAAAACTTCGTAAGTGAAGCTGTAATGGAAGCAATGGGCACCGTACTTACT
>CALNBV010000210.1 GCA_937874515.1 uncultured Paenibacillaceae bacterium
GAAAGGGTGTCTGAAAACAACAAAATGTTTCTTAATCACTCTGGCAATGGCTTCATGCAATGGACTATACAGGTTACTTTCCGTAATGATGTTATGCCTTGCTTCAAACAATTCCTTATTGTACTGAGTGGTTGAAGAAGGACGGGTCAGTAAATTCAGATACCCCTGTTTTGAAAAATCAAAGGTATGTTTTTTCCTGCAAACTAAACTATTCATGTCCACCACCCTCAGATCACTTTCACAAAGAGGACACCTCAATGCATCCACAAACTTCCCCACCAACATTGGGCTATTTATTTTCTTCATGGTTTTCTCTCCCTTTCCATATAAACCAAAAAAAACACAGGGCATCTGCCTGTGTTTTTTCAGAGTAAAGGGAATAAGCCCTACCTTATGTGAAGGTAAAGCAGGTATAAAAATTAAAAGAAAGGCAGAATGAATCCACCTTTCTTCATTTATAACTTTTTATATCTGAAATGAAGATTATTGAAAGGGCAGACTCGTCCCTTTACTCTGTTCACACAAACAGAGCCTTTGAATGGTATGAAATTACCGATTCAAAGCTGGGATACGAAGTCTGATGTAATACATCATTTTCAATAATCCTCCTTAGAGTTTATAGTTATTGCTTACTTTTATTATAAAACCCCTAGGCCATTAAGTCAAAAAGCTTACTCTGCAAATACAGCAAGTCCCGCCTGGGCACAGGCCATATCCTGTTCAGCACTTCCCCCACTAACACCAATGCCACCAATGATTTGATCCCCTACTTTAATAGGGAAACCGCCGCCGAAAATTACCAATCGTGGGGTATGGACAATCCCTTCCCGCAAGGCTGGTTCTTCCGCAATTAAAGGATGCCAGTCATGGGTTGGCAAACCAAAAGCGATGGCTGTGAAGGCTTTATTGGTCGCAATTTCAATACTTAAAAGGGGCGCTCCGTCCATGCGGCCAAAGCTAACAAGATGGCCTCCATCATCCACGATGGCAATGTTCACCTTTACCCCTATTTCTTTTCCTTTCTTTACTGCTGCATTGACCATTTCTTGCGCCATTTCTAATGTAATGGTTTTCTTTTCCCGAAACTTTTCCACTTTCAAAATCCTCCTATGTTTTCGTCAATTTTAAATGTTCAGAATTTAATAGTTACTTATAATGATACCCTTCTCTGGATTTAGCGTAAATAAGAAAATTCACCCTCTAATATACTCCCATCCAATGACCGCGAAAATTGAACCTAGCAACACATAGATCAGATTTACTTTCAAAAAGGAAAGAATAACTGCTACAATGCCACCCACAATCCCAGGGGATAGATCCCCTTCCTGAACTTGCAGAATCCCGGGAAAAATAAGGGCACCTAACGCCGCATAGGGAATGCTTTTCATCCAGTTTTGCAGCCAGGATGGCATCTGCAACTGGTCTAAAAAAAGGGCTGGCAACAACCGGGGAATATAGGTGACGAGAGCCATGCCAAGAATCACTGCAAATAAGAGGTATTGTTCCATTGATTATATGCTCACCTCTTTTTCAACCGACTTCTCCTCTTTATATAAAAGGATTCCCAGAGAACTCCCCATTAAGGTAGATAGAATAATGGACCATCCACTGCTTAATCCAATATAAAAATTAAAGAAGATACTCAACAAAATACTACTTAATGCAATCAAGGTCACCTTCCAGGACTTTTTCATCTCTGGCACCAGCAACCCGATAAACATGGCATAGAGGGTTATGGACATCCCTACACTAACGAGAGGAGAAATAAAATTGGAGAAAATGCCTCCAATCACCGTTCCCAAAATCCAGGAAATATAGGACATACCTATTAATCCGCCTATGTAATACTTGTCCTGTTCCCTTTGCTTCCTTTTCATCGAAAAAACAGAATAGGTTTCATCTGTTAAGCCGAATGAGAAAAACGCCTTACTTTTTTTAGAAAGATGCTTCCATTGATTCATCATGGAAACACTTAAAATAAAATGGCGCAAATTCAAAATAAACGTAGCAAAGATGATTTCAAAAGCGCCAACCCCAATGGTTAGCATATTAATGGCCATAAACTGGCTGGCACCTGCAAAAACCAGGACGGACATAGCAATGGCTTGCCACAGATGAAGGCCTTCCTGAACAGCAATCATGCCAAAAGTAATGGATATAGGAATGTATCCAATACTAATGGGAAAGCCGTCCAGGATTCCTTCATATAGGCTTTTCCCCTTTTTCCCCATGGGTGCAGTTTTGAGTACCCGCTCCACCTAAAGCACCAACTCATCTATAATTCGTGCTGCCACTTCATCAGGATGGGGCAATTGATCTTCTTCTTTCAACCGAGAATAACGTTCCCATTGGGGAAAGTGGACGTTTTTCGCCTCCCGGATTTTCTCTTGCATAGGCGTGTCCATGACACCTGGATTCACCTGATGGAAGGTGACATTGGGAAACTCTTTATATTCATGGGTTAACACATCATAGAACATCTTCATGCCTGCTTTTGTTGCGCAATACATGGACCAACCTTCTATCACACGCAACGCAGCCCCTGTGGAGATATGCACCACTTTTATTCTGGTTGTGGATAGGTCAAAGGCATTGAGCAATCCCCTGGTAAGAAGAATTGGGGCTACCATATTCACATGGACGGATTCCACAATTTCATCGGTTGTCCCTTCTGTAATCTTGCCAAGGGGCGTAACCACTCCTGCATTATTAATAAACACCACTTCATGGATGGGGACATGTCCCACAAGTTGCCGTAAGTCTTCCTCAATAGAGGATAAATTCTCCACATCGGTAAAGTCCCGTTGCAGAAGAAATAGTTCCTTCCCATTTTCTTTTGCCAATACTTTTTGTTCTGGCAGTATACGGCGAGAAATGGACATCAACCCATCACACCTGCTACTCATTTGGCGGAAAAAAGATTGTCCAAGTCCAGCTGATGTTCCTGTTATGATTACTAGTTTCATCCTTCTCTCCCTCCTCTTTCCCATTCTAATTTATTTTTCGAATTTAACAAAGGAACCGCTGTATATTTTGAGACAAGCCGAGCATAAACTATGCATAGATTTAGTTGTTTTGAAGGAGGCTACTACATTGGAAGAAGTCATGGTACAACCTTTGATCGGAGATATTATTGAATGGGACATAAAAAACTGGAGTACATCCCTGGATTTTTGGAATCAAAAAAGTTCCTTAAATTTAAAAAATGGGTATGCACTTGAATTAGGAGGCCGCAATGGGGGAATCTCTTTATGGCTTGCTGCAAAAGGGTGCCGTGTTGTTTGTAGCGACCTGACTGGACCAACAGACCATGCTCGTACCCTTCACGACTCTTATGGTGTCTCCCATTTAATCGAATATAATAACGTGGATGCCACGGATATTCCCTATGAAGATGACTCCTTTGAAGTTGTCACTTTTAAGTCTGTTTTAGGTGGCGTTGGTTCTCATAATAATAAAGAAGCACAAAGACAAGCAATGAAGGAAATTCATCGGGTTTTAAAACCTGGCGGAGAACTTCTTTTTGCGGAAAATTTAGCTGCATCCCCGATCCATAAAGTGTTAAGGAAGAAATTTGTGAGCTGGGGGAAAAAGTGGAGATATCCTTCTATTCATGAAATGAATGAATTCCTGGAGGACTTCTCCCAGGTCCATCATTTGACAAGGGGATTTATGGGGTCTTTTGGCCGGACAGAAAGACAACGTAATCTCCTGGCCTCAGTAGACAGTGTATTTCATCGCATGATTCCTGAGCAATGGAAATATATTATGATGGGGGTCGCTAAAAAGTAAACTCCTTCTTTTGAAACTCCGAAATGGTATGGGCCAACAATTCTACAACAACAGGATGAAAGTTTTCTCGTAGATAATGGGCTATTTCTAACTGAAAGGTGTGAAACTTGGTCCCATACCCCTTGTATTCATTCCCATCCCCTCTACGATGAAACACCAGTGAAGGATCCCCGACGAACTTCTCATCAAACACAATATCAATTCGGGGAATCAATTCACTTGCTTTCCTCATTAAGGTTTCTTTCAGCCATTTTTTCATCTCTTTTGAACAGGATTGTCCATTTCTTGTTCCAATTTCAATGGCAAAAGGGCCATGATGTTCATCTCTCATCCCATGAATAGATAAGTGGAGATAATTTCGATTGATTCTTTCATTTTTCTGCAGAATGCCAAGTTGGTCGATTATTTCCCTTACAGAGTCTCTATATTCTTTTAAACCCTCATTGTTAAACCCATCTGGTGCTTTATTCAAATCCGCAATTTGCCTGGACACTGTACTAATAATCCCTGCACAATTGGTTTGGGCCATGATTCCCAATACGATATTATCTGTAAAACGGTCTGCTGCAGGAGGTACAGCGTGGATGGCCTCTACATGGCAAAACAACAAACCATTTCCTTTATGGTATTTTACATAGTTTTTGCTAATAAACTCTTGCAACTTACCACCTCCTTTTCCCTTAATCCATTACAACTTAACAAGCTATTCTATATTTTATGAATAAGGCTTCGATAAGTGATGAGAACGGGCTCATTTCATGATACAAGCTTAATTGGAAAATAACCTCCAAAAAATCACCGAACATTAATGAAAAAAAGCCATATGATAAGACATATACACAAAAAAACAATGAACGGTGAATGTATGGATGGAAAAGTAAGTGAAAAAGGAGTCTCTCGAAGTATGAAGAAGAATTTGAGGATTGATCCATTTTGTATTGGATGCGATAAAGAGCTTACTCTACATATTCTTCATTTAAACTGCATTCCAACCATGGAACTAACAACAGGAATCGGGGTTACCTATCCCATTATTGGTAGGATGCATGGCCATCATCAAGGTAAAGATCTTGCAATTGTAGAAACTCAGGACCAGGCACGGGAAGAAGGATATGATTATTTTACTAAACTCTATGTCATTGAAAAAGAATATCGCTTGGAAGTGGAGGCCCTTTCTGTAACGAAAATAGAAGTAGCTATACCTGATCGGGTCACTCATAACGAAATCCCCATTCGCACACAGAGCTTTGGCTGGAAGTGGAAAGAAATAGAACTGAATCATTTGCCTGCAGAATGGCAAGAAATAGCCATACGTTCCTTGTATGTAACAGGGTTGCCCAGGGGTGTTGTCAAAATGGGCAGGTTAATCAACGATTCTCCCATTGTTATTAGCATTAAACCGGAAGAACAGACTCATTCCCACACACCCATTGCCACCCACCTTCCCTATACCATTGGCGCCGATGTAGAATTTATGTTAAATAACGAAGGGGAGTTAATCCCAGCCTCCCGTTTTTTTCCTATTGATGGACCCATTGGTTGCGATGAACGGCAAATCGAACAAGATAGCGGCGATTATGCCCTGGCGGAAATTCGGCCGGAAAAGGCACAAACCCCTCAGGAACTCTATAACAATATAAGAACTCTCTTAAATGAAGCTTCAAAGAAAATCCCCTATAATACTATTGAATTTCATTCAGGGAGTATGCCTTTTTCCGGATATCAATGTGGCGGCCATCTTCATTTTGGCACCCCACTCTCCTTATCCAAAATCCATGCCCTTGACCAGTATGTCGCCATCCCCATGGCCATGATTGAAGATTCC
Organism: uncultured Paenibacillaceae bacterium; assembly: GCA_937874515.1. Lineage (GTDB taxonomy): Bacteria > Bacillota > Bacilli > Aneurinibacillales > Aneurinibacillaceae > CALNBV01. The sequence continues at coordinate 5,618 of CALNBV010000210.1, forward strand.
CGCACAGCCAAAAGAAGGCGCAAAACCAAACATGGTGGCCTAGGAAAATATCGCCTTCAACCCTATGGATTCGAATATATCTCCCTGAGTTCATGGATTACAGACCCTCACCTTACCCTTGGCTTATTATGTTTAGCTTATTTAGTCGTGGCTTTTCATCATGAATTGCCCGCAGACCTCTTATTTGAACCTCTTGTCCAACAGGCTTACTATAACGGGAACAAGACCATATTGAAACACTACTGGCCTGAAATAAAAAAACGGATCCAATCAACAAGTGACTTCCACATGTATGAAGAGGAATTATCTGATTTATTTCATAGAATCGATCATCCTGAAGACTACCTGGTGCAAAAGGATTTACGGCAGAATTGGGAATTAGACGTGGAGCAACAACCCTACTTGCCTGAAACAACGGTTCATATTCCAAAAAAAATAAGAAAACAGTTACATTTACAAGAAGGCCAGTCCACGTTCATTCGAGCTGGGAAATGTTTCACCACTGCCACCATTCATCCCTATCCCTTTTCCTTCCGTGATTCTAATATTATTCAATTATCACAACCCCTGCGAGATTCTCTATCTCTTCCCAAAGAATGGAATCCTAAGGTTTTTCAAAAAAACGGGATTTTGGCATTAGGGCCCATTATGGGTATTCTAGCTCCCAATCCCCTTGGATTACAGGAAACCTACTTTAACCATCTTTGCCGTTTAGGGAAAGAAAGAAGAATGCTGGTGTACTATTTTGATCCCGCCAATATTAATTGGGAGAAAAAAGTAATACGGGGCACTTCCGTTTACGGTGAACAGGATTTTCCTTTTCCCGATGTCATCTATGATCGTTTATTTCTCAGCAGTACCACCGATAAACAGGAATTAGACCAAATGCGCCTGAAATTCATACATGTTTATAATATCCAATTTATCAATTCCCCTGCCCTGTTTGAATTAACAGGAAACAAGTGGGAAACCCATACCCTCCTTTTTGAAGACTATGAAGAATATTTGCCGGAAACCCGCTTATTAAACCATCCTTCAGAAGTGATGGAGATGTTAGATGTATATGGAGATTTATTTTTAAAACCCTTAAACGGCGCTGCAGGTGAAGGAATTATTCATATTATGAGAAAGGCTTCAGGAATGGTTTGGGTCTATTCCAACGGCAAGCAAATGCAACGTCAGGGAGATGAAAAACAACTCACCAAATTCCTCACCGCCCGTATGAAAAGGACTCCCTTCATTGTGCAGGAAGGGATTGCCAGAAAAAAATTAAAGGATCACTATGTAGAAATCCGGGTCTATATGCAGAAAAACGGACGAAATCAGTGGATGAGAACAGGGATGGTTGCCCGTTTAACCAAGAGCGGAATCGTAACAGAGGAAACAGAAGTAAACATGCGGATTACAAATGTCCTGAACAGTCTTTATCCTGATGCCAATGAACGAAAAAAAATGCGAGATGCCCTGGGGTCATTATCCAAAAACGTCATTGAAAGCGTAGAAGACCATGTGGGGAACTTCGGAGAAATCGCCGTTGATATATGTATTGATCAATATAACGATTTGAAGATTATTGAAATTAATGCGAAGCCTGATAACCTTTTCGCCACCATTAAAGCCTTTAAGAGACGTACTCTTGCGGGGAATCGTTTACTTAATTATGCCTCTTATCTGGCTGGCTATGATGCGGATCCTTTATAAAGGAGGTGTTTTTTCGTGAAAACCATTCACACATCCCAACTCCTCTCTCTCATTGGAGGCCAAATTATCCATGGATCAGACAATGTAAGCATTAAAAATGTAATGAGAAAATCGAAAAAGCTCATTGATGATAACACCTTACTCTTCCATTTGGATCGAAAAGATATTAAAGGAAAGTATTATAAAGACAATTCCTCCATTGTCATTGTGTCTGATCGAACGGAAAAGTGTGTGGATTTAGGCAAAACAATTACCCTGATCCAGGTGAAAAGCATAAGAGAAGCATTTTGGACCTTTATTGACTACTATCGAAATCAATTCCAACTTCCTGTATTCGGCATTACAGGAACCTGTGGAAAAACAACCACGAAAGAAATGCTAAAGCACATTTTACGAAAAGAGTATGAGGTGGTAGCCACCTATCGCAATATGAATTCAAATTCCATGAATCTGGAATATTTAACAGACATTGATGAGAATACAGAGGTTGCCATTTTCGAAATGCCTGTGGCTTCCCATGATTATCTCACCATCTCCTGCCGATACTTTAAACCTACCATTCGCATTCTCCTCAATATAGGTGTCTACCATTTAACCGATTGTGATACCCCGGATGAATATTTACAATCAAAAGCCAAAATCCTCGATGGGTTTGAACCCGCTTCCCATACATTAATCATTAACGCAGATGACGAAAACATTAAAAAAATTGATATGAGCCATGTACAAAACAATATCCTTACTTTTGGGTGCAGTGAGGGTTGCGATTTTATAGCAGAACAAGTGGATTACGCCAACAACGGGATGAATTTCATCATGAACGTTGGCGAGCAAAGTTATCCTGTCTTCGTCCCAGGTTATGGTGAACACAATGTTTACAATGCACTGGCTACCCTGGCAGGGTTATGGAAGATGGGGTATCCCCTTGAAAAAGGGATTAGAAGGTTAGTTACCTTTAAGCATATAAAAGAACATTTGGAATTCCGCAAAGGAGCCAATGGTTGTACCGTCATTGATGATACCTGGAATTCTTCGCCCCCTTCCATGGAATCTGCTCTAAACGTACTCAATAAAGTGGCGGGCACCCGGACCAAAATAGCCATTTTAGGATCCATGCCCCGGCTAGGTGAAGGCATCTATGCAGATGAACAATATGCAAAAATGGGCGAAGCTGCCATTCAACACAACACAGATGTATTAATTGTAGTTGGCGAGGAAGCAAAAGAAATTGGCAGGAAGGCCCTTGAATTGGGAATGGACCCTGGAAACGTATTTTATACAGACAACGGCACTGAATTAATGCAAATTCTGGCCCCCTATCTTAATGAAAACTCCATTCTCCTGCTTAAGGTCACCTATCGTGTGATGGTGACACCGAGCTTCGAAAAAATGAAGGGCCAATTAATTATTAATGAAAAAGGCTGAGGAGAGAAACTGCGTTGAAAAAAACCACACAACTTAGAAATTTGATCAGCAGTCAAAACACCGAGTACCTCATGGAAGCACATCATGCTTTATCAGCAAAAATCGTAGAAGAAGCCGGTTTTAAAGGCATATGGGCAAGTGGCTTGTCCATATCTGCTGCATTAGGGGTTCGTGATAATAATGAAGCTTCCTGGACACAGGTACTGGATACTCTGGAATTTATGAGTGATGCGACTTCCATCCCCATTCTCTTAGATGGAGATACGGGATACGGAAATTTCAACAATGCCAGGCGTCTGGTAAAAAAGTTAGAACAAAGGCAAATTGGTGGCGTATGCATTGAAGATAAGCTATTCCCGAAAACCAATTCCTTTATTAAAGGGGAATCACAACCCCTAGCTGATATCGATGAATTTTGTGGCAAAATTAAAGGGATGAAAGATACCCAAATTGATGATGATTTTGTAGTGGTTTCCAGAGTGGAAGCTCTTATTGCAGGATGGGGATTAAAAGAAGCCCTACACAGAGCAGAAGCCTATCATCAAGCTGGGGCCGATGCCATCCTCATTCACAGTAAAAAAAGTAACAGCGAGGAAATTGAAGCCTTTGCCTGGGAGTGGGCAAACCGACTTCCCCTGGTCATCGTACCTACCAAGTATTATAAAGTCCCCACCCAAACCTTCAAAGATTTAGGAATTAGTATCGTCATTTGGGCCAACCATAACCTCCGCGCCTCCATTTCCGCCATGCAAAAAACAACAAAACAAATCCTGCAGGAAGAAAGCCTACTCAATATTGAAAATGAAGTGGCCCCTCTCGAAGAAGTCTTCCGTTTACAAAATGCCCAAGAATTACAGGATGCTGAAAAAAAATATCTCCCTGGTGATCAAAAATGATAAACACAAAGAAATTTGGAGAAGAATTAAAAAAGAAAGGCTTCACGTTTTACAGCGGAGTTCCCTGCTCTTTTTTAAAAAGTTTTATCAATTTCGCCATTAATGAATGCGAATATGTCATGGCGACCAATGAAGGGGAGGCCGTTTCCATTGCGGCAGGGGCATCAATAGGCGGAAAAAAGTCTGTTGTTCTCATGCAAAATTCCGGTTTAACCAATGCCTGCTCCCCTTTGGCCTCTCTGATCTATCCGTTTAAAATCCCTATACTAGGTTTTGTTAGTCTGCGGGGTGAACAGGGATTATCTGATGAACCCCAGCATGAATTAATGGGACAAATCACCACACAAATGCTACAGATGATGGAGATCCATTGGGAATATTTGTCCCTGGATTTCGAGGAAGCGTTAAACCAGATCAATCGCGCCAATGGTTATATTGAACAGAATCAATCCTATTTCTTTGTGGTGAAAAAGGGGACCTTCGAGGCTGAAGACCTGGTTCGGCAAGAGAAAAAACAAAGCGCCAATTTGATTCTTCAGGGCAAAAATAAGGAGGACCAACTTCCTGCCCGCTTTGATGCTCTGAAGGTGATTAACTCCCTCAAGGATACTCACACCATCCAACTCGCCACCACAGGGAAAACGGGAAGGGAATTATATGAACTGGAAGATGCCCCCAATAATTTATATATGGTAGGCTCCATGGGATGCATTAATTCCCTGGGGCTCGGTTTGTCTCTAACCCGAAAAGATCGGGATATTATTGTTTTAGACGGGGATGGGGCTTTGCTCATGCGCATGGGCAGCATGGCAACCAATGGAACCAATTCCCCTGCAAATATGCTTCATATTTTATTGGATAACAACACCCATGACTCTACAGGGGGGCAAAATACGGTTTCCCACAATATTGATTTCGTAAACATAGCGGCTTCCTGTGGTTATACCAATGCTACATACATCCACAATCTTGTTGAACTAGAAGAACAAATTAAAGCCTGGAAGCAAAATAAAACCCTCACTTTCTTATATCTCAAAATCGCCAAAGGCTCTAAAAAAAATCTTGGTCGTCCCAAAATTAAACCCCATGAAGTAAAAGAAAGGTTACAGGTGTTCCTCCATGATTAAAACCGCCGTCATTCTTGCTGCAGGATTTGGGAGGCGATTAGGAGAAAAAACGCAAGACCTTCCCAAAGGGCTTCTTTCCTTCGACGGAATCCCCCTGATCCAGCATTCCATTGAAAAGCTCATCCAGGCAAGAATAGAGAACATTGTGCTAGGTACAGGATACCTTCATGAAGCCTATGAAAATTTCGCTGCACAATATCCCCAAATCACCTGTGTCCCCATATCTCATTATCAATCCTCAGGTAGCATGAATACCCTCTACCAATTAAACAAACACATTCATGAAGATTTTCTCCTCCTTGAATCAGACTTACTTTATGAAAAACAGGCATTGAAAATCCTCCTAACCCACGAAAGGCCCAACGTCATTCTTGCCAGTGGGTTTACCCATAGTGGGGACGAAGTATATATAGAAACCAATGAACAGTACCGCCTCATCAACATGTCTAAGGAAAGGTCCCTCCTCTCCTCTGCCTACGGGGAGTTGGTAGGAATCACTAAACTATCCCTTTCAGCCTACCAGGAACTGTGCCACTATGCTGAAAGGCACCTTGCAACCCAACCAAAAATGGAATACGAACATGGCCTGGTGGCCATCTCCGGGGAGGTTCCTCTTCTTGTTCATAAAGAGGAAGGGATTGCCTGGTGTGAAATTGATGATGAATCCCATTGGGACCGGGCTGTAAAGGAAATCTACCCATTAATTACGGTCCGTGATTGTGGAGAAAAACCCATCAAACGGAATATATTATTAAACCCTGGCCCTGCTACCACATCAGATCGGGTGAAATACGCCCAGGTGGTTCCAGATATTTGCCCCAGGGAAGAGGAATTCGGCCAAATCATGGCCTATGTTTCTACGGAGTTGACCCAATTTGTTGCAGACCCAAAGGAATACACCACCGTGTTATTTGGCGGGTCAGGTACGGCCGCTGTAGAAGCTATTTTAAGTTCTGTCATTGATGAAAGGGCTGTCCTCATTATTGAAAATGGGGCTTATGGAAAACGAATGGCTCAGATTGCTGACGTCTACCAGCTCAATACCATTACATTTCCCTCCCCTTTTGACCAGGAATTGAATCGATCCCAACTAGAAGAAATCATCCAAACCCATCAAAAAGAACTGGGTTATGTGGCAGTGGTTCATAATGAAACCACTACAGGCCTGCTTAATGACATCCCGGCCATTGGAGCTCTGTGCCAAAAATATAACCTCCACCTCATCGTAGATGCCATGAGTTCCTATGCAGCCATTCCTATTGATATGAAGAAGATGAATATTCATTATCTGGCTGCCAGTTCCAATAAAAACTTGCAAGGAATGCCTGGGGTTTCTTTTGTGATTACCCAACGTTCCCTGCTAGAAAAAACGAAAACCATTAAACCCCGAAATTATTATCTCCATCTCTATTCCCAGTACGATTATTTTGAGAAAAATCACCAAATGCGCTTTACCCCTCCTGTGCAAACACTTTACGCACTAAAACAGGCCATCCTAGAAACGAAGGAAGAAGGAATCAAAGCCCGCTATGAACGATATAGTAAGTCATGGGAAACCCTGATTACTGGAGTCACTCGCCTGGGAATGAGCCATCTAGTGGATATAAACAATCATTCCAAAATCATCACAGCCATCCTTGAACCTAGTGTACCTGGCTATGATTTTAATGAAATGCATGATTTCTTTTATGAACGAGGGTTTACCATTTATCCTGGCAAATTAGAAGGCCTTAACACCTTTCGTGTCGCCAACATCGGCGATATTACGTATAAAGAGATTGAGGAATTTCTCACTCTCCTAGAATCCTATTTAGGACCTTTACTAAAGAAGGTGAAGTGACATGTATATTTTCGCCCATAAACTGGCTGTTGCCGTAATGGTACAGCAAGAAGATAAAATTCTTCTCGTCAAAGAAAAAAGAAGGGGATGGGAATTTCCCGGAGGATTTGTTAGCGATAAAGAGCCTCTGATGGAAGCGGCCATTCGAGAAGTCAAAGAAGAATCAGGCATTGATATTGAAATTGAATCCTTCTGTGGGGTGTACCGTAACGACAAAAAATCCACCTGTGTCTTCCAATTCATTGGCAAAGCCATCGGGGGGGATCTGTCTGTGGACACAGAGTGTTTGGATTCAGGTTTTTTCACCATTGAAGAAGCCATGGAAAAGAATGCTCACTCTTCCTTTAAAGTCAGAATAGAAGATTGTTTTGATAAAGAAAAACACCCCTTTATTAAAGAGGTGTTTTGATCAAAAAAACTTGGTTGGCGCCAAGCCGTCAAAATTTTGACGGCTCTTTTATCATTAAATTGAAAATAACCATAATCACCACGAGCAATAGAATCCAGTACTTTTCCGTAAAGCTATCCTTAAGCAAACTTAAAACGAAAAAGTCTTTCGTATACTTCCCTTTAGTCATAAACTCAAAGACAAAATAAGCAAAGGGGATTAAATAAGCAGCAGTTAAATTACAAGTCAGATTGGCGACGGTCAAACCTAACATGCCGAAAAACAAAGCCGAAATCCATACCCCAAAGGCCATGGACCAGAAGGGAAAGTCTCCCCCCTGGAATTCGGCAAACAATATCACACTTAGGATTAAGAGAAAACTGAGTACAATTATCATGAATACGCGCAAAGAATAAATCCAGCGATGATTCAATTTTTTAACGTATACCACTTCTTTGCATGCCCCTCGTTCCTCCATCATGGGCAAAAAGGGAAACAAGAGGATCCCAATTAAGGACAAATATAATTCCCCCACTTTAGCCAGGTCTTCTTTTGGAATGAGTTCAAAACTAAAAAGTAAGGGTGCAAACAGGATTAAAACAAATGCTGTTACTACATTTAAATTAACAAGCAGTTTCAGGTTATACTTTACGAGGGCCATTTCCCACACCTCTTTTCATTGACCACACCCAGGCTACAAGGAAGAGGATCCCCAGGGAAAGAGCCGCATAAAACACACGGTTCATGGCAATGGCGTTAAACCAGCTTAAATATTCCTCAGTAAAGCCCAGTCCATTAAAACGAACAACCATTTTCGATAATCCGTATTCTCCTTGCAACGGAAGCATGGATTGAATCCAGAGAACAAATTGAAGGGGAATGGCTACTATGCCATTGCCAAAGATTACAGATACCAGCATACCTAACGCGATGCTAAACATAGCTGTTGGCACAATCCAGGCAAAGGTATATTTATAGAAAGCCAGATCATCTATCACCAAGTTCTGGGTGGAAGCCATATTCATATAATAGAAAGTGGTCGCTGTCGCTAATACTAAATAACACAGGGTCACCAGAGTAAGAATGCCGAAATACTTGCTAAGAACATAGGTAATAGAAGATATTTTGCGACTATAAAT
>CALNBV010000211.1 GCA_937874515.1 uncultured Paenibacillaceae bacterium
AAATAAGCTCATTCTCTCCCAACCCGTGGAGAAAAGGAAAAAGCAATGGGTGAAGTTAGTCGCAGGACTCAGTGTTATTTTATGTTTATTGATCATTATCACATTAGTCATTTTAATCTAGTTAACCATAGAAAAGCCCTCCCTAATTCCCGGGAGGGCTTTCACTACAACTCAAAAATCTCATTTACCTTTGCATAACCTCCCGCCAACCGGCCAATTGGCTCCAATTTCAGCAAATCTACTTTATTCCCTTCCATATAAATCTCATCTTTTATATGGTAATAGACCAACCTGGCCAAAACCAAATGGTCTGTCCCTACAGAAATAATGTCATTCACTTTACACTCCATACTAATTGGTGCCTCCAAAACCCTTGGGGGACGAACACCTACACTTTCACTTGGCGTGACGCCTACTTGTAAAAATTCATCTACCTCGGCCTGAAAGTTTCCGCTACTCATTTGCATTTTTTGACCAAGTGATTGGGAAACAATATTTATCACAAGCTCCCCCGTATCCATAGCATTCCTTAGAGTATCTTTCATCGTCCCTTCCCTCTCTCCAATCCCCGGTCCGATGGATAGACACAGGGTCGGGGGATTGCGAGATGCCACTGTAAAAAAGCTAAAAGGGGCAAGATTATAAACTCCTTCTTTACTTACCGTAGATACCCAGGCAATGGGGCGGGGAACAATGGCCCCAGTCAGAAGTTTATAAACGTCTTTTTTATCGATTGTCTTAGGATCAATAATCATCAATTTCCCCCTCCTTCTATAAAGTGGATTTAATTTGTCCCCCATCTATTTGAATAGATGTCCCCGTCATAAATGAGGATTTATCCGATACAAGAAAAGTAACAAGATTGGCTATTTCTTCAGCTGTTCCATATCGTCCCAGAGGAATTTCTTGTGCAATTTCCTCTTTAATGGTTGCAATCGGAACTCCCCTTTTTTCTGCCAGACGGGACACAATTTGTTTAGAACGGGCTGTCCAGGTGGGTCCAGGCATTACCTGATTCACAAGAATATTATCCTTTGCCAATTCATTGGAAAGGTGTTTTGACAACCCGGATACGGCACTGCGGGCCATGGTGGAGATGACCCCGCTCTGACGGGGTTGTTTCACCCAGGTGGAAGTCATGAACACAATCCTCCCCCATTGTTTTTCTTTCATTGAAGGGATGACGCGCTGGGTCATTTGCAACACGGGAAACAACATCATTTCCAATCCGCGTTGCCAATCCTCATAGGTGGTATCCACAAAATCGGCAGTAGGTGGCCCTCCCGTGTTGTTTACAAGAATATCTATCCCACCAAAATGGGCTATAATCTGATCCATCATCCCATTTACTTCATCAAGATTGGATAGGTCTGCCGCTACCGCAAATACCCGATCTTCTCCTCTGATAGCTGCAAGTTTTTCACCTGCAGCCTCAATAGAATCCTGATTCCGTGAACAAATCGCCACCTTCGCCCCTTCTCTTACCAGTGACTCTGCTATAGAAAATCCCAATCCCTGGCTAGCCGCTGTTACAAGAGCAACTTTTCCTTCTAAGCCAAAATCCATTTTCCCAGCTCCTCTCCTATGAAAGTCCATAAACTTCTGGACGGCGGTGTGATAAAGTAGGTACCCGCTTCCTAACCTCTTCAATCCAGGGTAAATCCAAATCAACAGTAATCACCGTTTCAAAATCTTGAGCCTGAGCAATCACTGTTCCCCAGGGATCCACCACCATGCTCCGGCCATAACTCCAATCCCCATTCGGTGGAAAAGGCCCACATGTTGCAGGCGCCACAATATACACCTGGTTCTCAATGGCTCTCGCCCGTAACAATACTTCCCAATGGTCCTTCCCTGTTTGCAGCATAAAAAGAGAAGGTACAAGGATTATCCTTGCTCCTTGTAATGTTAAAGAACGGTAAAGTTCGGGAAACCGCATATCAAAACAAACACTTAATCCCACGAGAACGCCTTTTATAGAGGTGACGACGACTTCGTCCCCACCCTTTTCGATTTCGCTTCCAACATACCTTCGTTGCCCTAAATTGGCGTGAAAAGCATGGATCTTTTGATAGGTATCCTGAATTTCCCCTAATGGATTGATTACACAACAGGTATTTCTTAATTTTTCTTCCCCTGGTTTCTTCAATTTCATAGTTCCCGCTGCAATATAAACACCCATTGATTTTGCTAGTTTTCGCAAGGAAGAGAGAGTAGGACCATCCAGGGTTTCTGCCTGTTGAAATAGTTCCTCCTTCTTCCCCATGAAGTGAAAGTTTTCGGGCAAGATAATTAAATCAGGTTCATTTTCCCCCGCTTTTTTAATTAATTGGATTGCCTTTTCCAGGTTTTGATCCCGGTTCTGTGTGACTTCCATTTGAATAAGTGAAACCCTCAGCTTTTCCATCCCCAGCCCCCCTTTTCTATGGAATTAAGGAAGGTTCAATAATTCTACCCGAATCAATAATCATTTGATCATCCAAATAAACCGTACAATTGCGCATCGGAATATCATAATGGCACTTGGTATGACGGCCTACATAAGCATTCGGCCCGGTGGACCACATAAAATTACCCGCGAAAGCCCTTGCTTCCATACCATAAGTATTGTTTCCGTAAAAAGCCATAGACTCCCAGAGGGCATTCTCATCCAGGCCAAACCCAAAATGAGAAGTGTAAAACACCTCTGGATCGTTCCAGCTTTGCAAATATTGTTTAAAGAGAAATGCATCCAACCCCTCTCCCCGCACTCCAGCTATGCGCCCTTTTTCAATCGTGATATGAACCGGACTGCTTACATAGCGGTTTAAAGGTAAAATGATATCTCCTATGTCCAATACGATTTGCCCCTGAGGACTGCCATCCACCGGATAAAATGCAGTAAATCCACCTGCAAAATGATCCCATCTGCCAGGCTTGTCTGTATATCCGTATTGTTCAACGACCGGAACATTATCCCCCATGGCAACCGTAATATCGGTACCGGCGGCTGACACCACTCTCATCGTTTTGGCCTTGCGGAGCATATTCCCGCCTATCTCGCAACGTTTACGCAATGATTCTCTGGGGAATATTCTCTCCAGCACATCTGGTGGTTCCCAAACCATGAGCATGCGAGCACCCCCATCGAGGGTAATCTTGCGTGCTTTGGTATGTACCAAACCCTCTGCTGTAATATCAACAACCAGGTCAGCATTTTTCATTGAATCCATGGCAGAAGGATTCTCCGAAATATACTTGTCAATGGTCAACAATTCTCTGCCTGGAAAAGGCAAATCTGCGTGGCGAGTGCCAGGAAACTCAATATACATGGGAGTCGCTCCTAAAGCGGATGCAGCGGCAATAAACGCCTCTTTATAACCTGGACGGGATTCCGCCTGGCCAGCTATGACAATTCTTTCGCCAGGTTTAACGCCGCAAAGTATTAATTCATCTTTAAATAATTTGGTTAGATGTTCCATGTTGTAAGCCATCGTGAAACCTCCTCATTTTTTTGTCAATGACACTTATAAATCCAATCCTCCGGCTGTTTTCACAAGTCCACGAATACTAATGCCCGTATCCGCCTGGATAATGCTGCCCGTCATGGTCCTCGAAAACTGTTCAGAAGCGAGCAATACGTATAAGCCCGCATAATCGGCCGCTTCAGGTATAAATTGCAATGGCAACGCCTGTTCAACACCAGAAATAATGGATGGAATTTGCTCTCCAAAGGAACTGGGCATGCTCATCTCGGTCGCAACAACCCCGGGCGCAACGCCGTTGACCCTGATTTTTGGAGAAAACTCAAAAGCCAACTGTTTAATGATTCCGGCAATGGCGTGCTTGGAGGCCGTATACATTGGACCGCCGCCAGCTGAGTAAAATGAAGCGTGAGATGCCGAGAAAATCATGCAACCATTCGTTTTTAACAACTCAGGGTAAGCAGCGGCCGCCCCAAGAAGATACCCTTTTACATTCACATGAAAAATGTCATCAAAGGCTTGATCGATTTGCTCGAGGGGAATTTCCCTTAAAGGTTTGTTCCCGTCATACACTCCGGCATTTCCTACGAAAATGTCCAACTTCCCAAAATGGTCAACCATTTCCGCAACAAAACGTTTATTATCATCCAAAGAGCTAACATCGCCCGCCAGGAGCAATGGATCGCCGCCAATTTCCTCTTTCGCTTCAAGTAGCCCTTTCATTGAACGGCCCACAATCCCCACTTGAGCGCCATTCTCCATATACAGTTTGGCTATTTCTTTTCCCAATCCGGCAGTGGCTCCGGTAATCAATGCTGTTTTTCCTTGTAATAAGACCATAAACTGATTTCCTCCTGTCAGATCTTTTTACAAACACCTATGAGCATATACATAAAGCTCTGTAAGCGTGCCAATCGTTAACATGCCCAACCAATCTTCCGCTTACAGAGCCATCCATTTTGCTAATAGTTTACGAGCCTTTTAGAAAGGATGCGGGAGGTGTTACATCCGACCATTCTTCAAGGGTATCTTTCATGCTGGTCCATATTTTTGTAGGAGCTGCGGCAGGAAGGACAGATTGCTCGGCAATTAATTCAAAACGATTTCCTCCCGGCTCTTGAAAATAGGCGTATAAATTGGGGCCAATGGGATGGCGTCCAGGGCCGAACTCCAATTTATACCCCGATTGTGCCAGAATATCGCAAGCAACTTTAATGTGTTCGAAATTCGCCATCGACCACGCGATATGGTGCAACGTGTTGGCTTCATCCTTTGTAACAACAAAAGCAATATCGTGGTGATAATCCTTTGCACGGGTGAAAGAGAATGCCCAGAATCCTTCTTCCGGCTCAACGATATCAGAAATTTTGTAATCCAGGATATTTTGCAAAAATTTCGTGTCCCTTTTCACATTGTTACACATGATATTAATGTGATCGATATTCAATGGACGCAAACCATTAGAGCGGTAAGCAGGACGGGATGGGTTTAAATAACGGTTGTCTTTCACCAGTGCTAGCTCCATGGCGATTCCACTGGGCAAATGAAAGCGAAGCCCTTTTTCCTGACCTGGTTCTGTCCCATTATGCCACTCTGTTTTCACCCCATTTGTAGATAGCTTGTGGTAATAATGTTCCAATTCTTCTTCCGTATCCATCCGCATGGCGAAATGTTGAATCCCTGTTCCGCCTTCCATGATCGCAAGGTCGAAATTCTCATCATAGCCGCAACCCAAATAGACAACATTGTTTTCCCGCGCAATTTCTACTAAACCCATAACGTTTTGATAGAAATCCAGAGCCTTGCCCATATCCTTAACATTTAATTGAACGTGCTCCAACCTTTGTCCGGTTTGGCTCATAATCTAGTTCCCCCTAACTTGTTTCTACAAGAAGATAGCCAAGTTGTTCGTAGGAATGGTTGCATGGTCAAGATAAACCATGCGTTTGGCCAATTTCCATACACCATTCTCTTTTCTTAAGGTATCAACCCGTTCAGCGGATAATAAATCGGATGAAGGAGAATCAAAGCGATTGCGGAACAATAGGAGGTTCGTTCTCATTTGTACTTCTGTCTCGTTAAATACATCCATTTTAAAATTGGTGACGAAGCGCCGGGTACGTGATGCCGGATCTTCCGCCCAATGATAATCGTTATACATTCGTTTAATTCTCATTTCGAGAGAACCACGAGTCTCGTCAAACAGGGATGCTGTTTTGCTAAACTCTGATTCAGCATTGATTTCACAGGTTGTCCTGACCGGCATTTTATAGGTAATGTCATCGGTTAACAACGCAAACCATTCATTAAATTTGCGTCTATCCAATAAATCGGCCTCGTGATTTAAAAAATCTACACACTGTTGGTAATATTCCTGCTTTAACAACTGAGTCATTGTCATAATCATTCAACCCCCTTTGAATATTAGCCCTTCAGCATTTCTTCTAAATAACGGGTATAGAAATGTCTTTGGTTCCCCTCTTCAAATCTGGGATACCACGCTTCACCAGGGAATGGCCAATCTTCAACCTGTTTTGAGCAGCTAATCCCTTCCATGCCCATTTGGAAATTTAATTTCAATTTCTTTTTAGCAAAAGACCCGGCGGCAACTTTGACAGAGCCTTCCCAGGG
>CALNBV010000212.1 GCA_937874515.1 uncultured Paenibacillaceae bacterium
GCTGCCTTATGTTCCGCGATCCCCATTAGTTTGTTAGTTACAGAAGGATATCCTTTTTTTTATATATTTGATTTAACTCTTGGATTGGATATTTTATTTACTTTCATATTATTTTTAATTTTGCCGATGAATAAAATACAACGGTTACGAACTTTCACATGGGCAATTCTCATTGTATTTATACTTATAAAATCAGATGTTCAATCGTACCTATTTGGCGGACTTTAAAGACGTAAAAGAAACAATCCCCACCTATTCATTAGGTGGGGATCCTTTTTATGCCCTTTTCATTACAATAATTTTGTCATCTTCTACATCCACAAGGACTTCTTTCCCTTCATCATCGAGAATCAAATCCACAATAGCGTCTTCCACTTGCTCCTGAATCACCCTGCGCAATGGCCGTGCACCATACTTAGGATCGTAACCTAACTCAGCCAATCTTTCCTTAGCAGTAGGGGTTACTTTCATAACCATTTGATTTTGGGCCAATCTCGTGGTTACTTCTTGTAACATCAAATTTACAATCCCTACCAGCTGATCTTTTCCAAGGGTCTGGAAGGTGACAATCCCGTCCAGCCTATTTAAGAATTCCGGTCTAAAGTGAGCTTCTACAACTTGAGCGTTACTGGTCATAATCACCATTGTGTCTTTGAAACTCACCTTGCGTCCCTGGCTATCGGTTAATTGGCCATCTTCAAGCACTTGCAGGAACATATTCTGCACGTCAGGATGGGCTTTTTCCATTTCGTCTAGAAGAATAATGCTGTAGGGATGGCGACGAACCTGCTCTGTTAATTGGCCTGCTTCATCATAACCGATGTATCCTGGAGGTGCCCCAATTAATTTGGATACGGTATGTTTTTCCATATACTCACTCATATCCAGGCGAATCATGGCTTCACGTTCACCGAATAATTCTTCCGCAAGGCAGCGGGTTAATTCTGTTTTCCCTACCCCTGTGGGGCCCATGAAGAGGAAGGAGGCGATGGGGCGTTTTCCATCTCTCATGCCGGCACGGGAGCGGCGAATGGCTTTGGCCACTTTTTGCACTGCTTCTGTTTGACCGATGACTTTCTTTCCTAAATTTTCAGCGAGATTTTTTAACTTTTGTTGTTCAGCCATTTGTAGTTTTCGTACTGGAATTCCTGTTTTATTTTCCACAATGTGCTGGATTTCTTCTACTGTCACTTCACTTTGATTTTCTTTCTTTTCTTGTTTTCCCAGTTTTTCTTCTAATTGAAGTTCTTCCTGGCGAAGAAGGGCGGCTTTTTCATATTCTTCTTTTTCTGCTGCTGCTTTTTTCTCACTTGCGATTTCTTGTAAACGCTGTTGGATTTTTTCTACATCTTCTGTACTTGCATTCAGGTTCACCCGGGAACCTGCTTCATCCATTAAATCAATGGCTTTATCAGGAAGGTGGCGATCCTGAATATACCGATGGGATAGATGGACACAGGCTTCAATGACTTCATCAGCAAACTTCACCCCATGGTATGCTTCGTATTTAGGACGTAAACCTTTAAGAATTTCAATGGTATCTTCTACTGTTGGTTCATTGACCATAATGGGTTGAAAACGTCGTTCTAAGGCTCCATCCTTTTCAATTTCCCGATATTCTTTCAAGGTGGTTGCTCCAATAACTTGCAATTCCCCTCTTGCTAAGGCTGGTTTTAAAATATTCCCTGCATCCATGGAGCCTTCTGCTTTCCCTGCACCGACTAATTGATGAATTTCATCAATGAACAGAATGACATTCTTTTGACTTTGCAGTTCTTGCATTAACTGCTTCATCCGTTCCTCAAACTGTCCACGGTATGAAGTGCCTGAAACGAGGGAAGCCACATCTAGAGAAATAACTTCTTTATTTTTTAGTTTCCCAGGAACATTCCCTTCACTAATGCGTAAGGCTAACCCTTCCCCAATGGCTGTTTTCCCTACCCCTGGTTCACCAATCAAAACGGGATTGTTTTTATTGCGACGATTTAATACTTCAATAACTTGCTCAATTTCTTTCTCCCGTCCGATGACGGGATCAATTAACCCCGTTTTGGCAATCTGGGTTAAATTGCGACCGAAATCTTTAAGAATGCTTTTTTCCTTTTCTGCTGGGGGCGTATTCATAGAACATGAACTCCCCTCCATAGAATGGTCAGTATTAGGTGTTCCCAATCCCCCTTTAAAGAATGAATGAAAGAGTGAATCCATGGGATCATAAGGGATTGTCATTTCTTTTTTCACTTCTTGATAACAAGTGGCACAAAGATGTTCATCCTTTTTTTGTTGATTCCTTTGAATCTGAACGTGGACTGTCGCCTCTTGCTGTTTACATTTTGTACATAACATGGATACCGACTCCTCTCGTAAAATCTTGTCACCTTTAAGTTTGACTTTGACCTTCTTTGACTATTTGTTTACATAATAATACCACGGCAGAAAAAAATCAAGAGTTTTTTCGACCTTCTTTGACCTTTATGTGTCATGTTACTATGATGGAAGTAAAAAGGGGGAATCCACTGTGATGTATGATCGGTTGTATATTGAGTTCCTCTATCATTTCAATGTGACCCAGGATTATTTTGAATGCCATGAGGTCATGGAAGCCTATTGGTTGGATGAGAGGAGAAATAAAAAACTGCAGGCCTTATTACAAATTGCTGTGGGTCTTTATCATTATCGCAATGAAAATCGAACAGGTGCCCAGAAATTATTTGAAGGGGCTTTGGAGAAAAAAGACACCCCCTGGAATGGATACACGGGGATTGATGAGGAAGATGTATTTAGAAAAACGAAGGATTGCTTAAATAATTTAGAGCAGGTTCCTTTCTCCCCTTTCTTGATTAAGATTACAGACCCTGAGTTGAAAAAGTCCGTAGATCACTGCCAACC
>CALNBV010000213.1 GCA_937874515.1 uncultured Paenibacillaceae bacterium
GTGCAACCCGTTTCCCTTCCTTAATGACTTCCTCACTTAAGGAGTTGGGATTAGCAAAAGGACGTAAAGAAGAAATAGCATTTGAATGTTCAATGGGTTCAGAAAACATAGGGTCAAAATATACGATATCAAAACTATTATTTTCACACTGTTGCAAGAATGTCAAATGATTCCGTTGAATAATATGAATTCTTTTCATTGCACATTGTATTTCCTCTGGGGCTGAATAAGCGGAAAAACCCTCTTTTACAATGGTGGCAATAAGAGGTTCTGACTCAATTCCTACCACTTTTCCTTTTTCCCCCACTACATAAGAAGCAACAAGGGCGTCCCCTCCAAACCCTAGAGTACAATCTAAAAAGGAATCCCCAGGATGTAAGGAGCAGATTTCAGTCATTGTATCATTATCGCCCCTCATTAATCGTTTTATACGAAGCATAGCAATTCCAGGATGGAAGATTAAAGGTGTAGGATGGCCCTTTTTATGGGCTTTCAATCCTTCGTTCATCACCACTAAAACGATAGAATCTTGTTGATGTAAACGGGCAATAGATCGTTTCCCTCTTTCTTGATAAATCCCCCCTAAATCATGGGCCCATTTTTAGGGGGGATTTATCAAGAAAGAGGGAAACGATCCCTAAAGAAATAAGGGATTCACTAGGTTCATAGGTTGTGGTCACAATCAAAAACATTCTCCCGCCTCTCAAAACATTATCCATCTATTGTATCTGATTTCCCTATGCTTTCCTATACTTTCTACATTAAAAAAGGAACAGCGAATATGCGCTGTTCCTTTTTTGTATAACATCCAACCTTAATGGACTTGTCTTTCGACTGCCTGTAACACCTGTTCCGTGGTCATGCCTTGAGTAGAAATAACAGAGCCCTGGGTCACAACATCTTCGATCCCCATTACATTCATATCGCCACCACTGATCACGCAACAATCACAATCTTTTGCATCCTCTTCATTTTTCAAAGTTTTGACTTGATACCCTTTTCCTTCTAGGGCATCTCGAATATCAGATAAAGAGGATTCTACACCTACAGTTGACATTACATCCACCTCCTCAAGGCTTACTCTTTCCAAAGAGGAGGAAAGTTATTCCAAGAAAGATTAATAGCTAATCAAGGAAGCCATGATAATCCCGCTGGCAATACTTAAAAATGCGGAGAAAATCCCTACACCCACGTTACCTTTCGGGATTTCTGATACAACACGAAATGGAGTAAGCCATTCAAAGAGATAGAAAACACCAACAAGAAAGACGGTTCCAATGCCACCCCAAATCATTAAGTCAATGACGCCAACAGAATGATAAATAGCTGAAGCTAATACGAAACTTAACCCTGCAGCTTTACCCCCAAGGTCAAAAGCAGCGGATTTGGCAGCTGCCACCTTTTGAGGATTCCCTAATTCAGACCCCTCTCGAATTAACACAATTTCACGATAAGGTGTAGTTAAGAAAAATATTAAAATTCCTAATAGAAAAAGGGGTACACTCACCCCAAGATATAATAAAAAATTAACGATTGAATCCCATTGATTTAACAATGTTTTCCATCCCCTTTCAATCCAACAGGTAAATAATATGATCCATTATTAGTGATTCTTCCCCCTACTCTTGCTACAATAGCTGAGGGGATTCCACCCATCACAAAAGAACCCCAGAGAAGACGGCCTTCAAATAATCCTTTCAATGTTTCTACTTGAATGCCAGGCAATTCTACAGCCTTTTGATACACCACAGGTTGATTTCCATATCCCCCCCCTGTTTCACCTTCCTGTTTTACTCCATCCCTGTTAAAAAAGGCAACACCGCCACCTTCTCGGCCAAAGACTGGCTTTTTAACATAAGATTCTTTTCCTAAAAAAACATTTTCAAAATAAGTAGGAAGAAGATATTGCTCAATCCATTGATGTTCTTCCCGGGTGAAAAATTCCCCACTTTGATGGAGGCTCCAGATTAAGGCTTGCACCCCTTTACTCTGAACCAAAAAGGCTGAGGGCGGATTAATCAGTGCCACTTTCCCATGGGCAGCCAGATCCAATAATAGAGCACCTGAGGGAAAACCTTCAGGGTCTTTTTCCTTTGCCAATATTTCAAGGGCATGAAGCCGATAGATTACATCGACAGGTAGCAAATTCCCATTAACATCTGCAAATAAACCTTCATCATTGACCCGTAAATTTTTTAAGGGTATAAAGCGCCCTTTACATCCTGATTGTGACATTAAATAACGGGTTGTCCCCGCATCCTCCACATGCCATTCTAAGGAACTAAAATAAAGGTTTTCTGTTTTATAACCATTTTCTTCATACACAGAAATCATCTTATGAAACCCTGCAGGAATATGGGAATCCATTGCCTCATTGGGATTGTCCACACCTAAAATACGGCAGATCCGCTCATTGACATAATATGCTTCTACAATTCCAGTAGGGGTATCGCTATTAAACTCCAGCATTTTTAACCCTTGATCTGTTTCGGCGAAATCAAAACGGCCAATACCTGTAAGCAACATGTGAGGAATGGTTTTTTTCATAAGAAGCAATGTTTCTTTAGGTAGGCCCAGTTCGAAGAATAATTCAGCCTTCCCTCTGTGTAACACATCCCCAACTTTGCCATACACCTGGTATAATCTTTGGGTTGCCAACGCCAGTTCGTCCCGAAATTCCTTTGTGATGGAATGAAGATTGGCAAGGGCATATTCCTCACCATCCATCCGGTCCCAGGTAAAAACCCCTTCATCAAATAAAGGAGCATACCATTGTTCGCGACGGTGAGAATAATCCTTCCCCATCCCTATCAACCCCCGCTCCCCGATCCAGAACTTCCTATCCCTGCTTTAGATCCACTAGAAAGTCCAGATTTTGAAGAGCTATATGATTTTTTCTTTTTCGTGGAATAACCATCCCCATCATCTTCTTCGATATCATCACAAATGCCGTCTTGATCTTCATCAGGGCAGTTTTCATCATGAACATCATGGGTGGTACATCCCGCACTTGCCCCTATGGCTAATGCAGCCACTAAAAAAAGGCTTGCCACCTTTTTTGATTTACTCATCTTTTTCACCTTACTACTCTCCCTTCGCCCTTATGCCATACAAGACAAAAGCCCCGCGGTCTTCGTCTGTTTCAGCAGAAGTTTTCTCCCACTGAATCCCCCCCACATAATAACGATCACCTTGCAAAAAAGCAGCCATTTCATCCATATTGTTTAATGGATAAACCTGTATTAGGGGATATTGATTGGTGCATTCTTTAAATTCCCTAATTTCTAACACGACTTCCCTTTTCGTTGAATAAACAGGTTCCCCATACTGGTTTTGCTCATCAACTTCAGGATGAACATAAATGATATAAAGCCCGTTCTCCCAAAAAGTAGAGTCTTTTTCATACACCCTCCCTTCTTTCACAAAATAATCACAGGCCATCCGGGCAGCTATTTCTGTATATTTCATATAGCTGTAATAATATAAAATGGATTCTTCCCCGGATTGATCCCATAGCCTGTATTCTAATCTAGCCAATCTTTTCCCCCCATTTATTCATTGTTTCAAATATAAAAATTTTACGGATAGAAAAACAAAAAGTTTCAACTAAATAATATCACCTGGTCTTACCTGTGGATATACAATAATAATTCCTAGGCATTCACCCATTTTCTTGTTTATGCATAGGGTATAGGGAGATTCAATATAAAGGAGTTAAGAAATATGGGTCGAAATTTATTACGCCGATCACCCGCATATCTTCCACCCTTTGATTCATCGCCAAAACCTAATGGAAAACACACCAAAGGAAAAAAGACAAAAAAAAATAAAGGAACAAAACATCAAGCTATACCCCAAAAGAAAAAAGAAAAGAAAGGGAAACATACACCCTTTCTTGTTAATGATATTAAAATTGTACAAAGTCATTCATACAAAAAAACCAAAAAAACGACTGAAACTCACCATCAATTAATGGACTACTTATTTTCACAGGTTGAGGAACAAAAAAATATTTCTGCAGAGATTTATGATAAAATCGCCCAGTATGACTCCCTCTTGAATCAAGTTTTACATCAAAACAGGAAAACTGAGGAAAAAGTACCCATTCCGAAGGCAGAAGATGAATCAGAGGCACCCAGCAATATGAAAATGAGTATTCCTTTAAAGAAAGCGGATCATTCATATATGGCAAAACCGTCGTTTAAAAATATTGTTGATTTATTAAATTCCTTAAATCCATGTACCAAAGTGGATTCCATCGCCATCAATGATTCCATTATCGATGTGGATACATTCGTTAGTTATAACCCTTTAAACCAACTCGTTTATTTCTTGCGGGATCGAAATGTTGTCGTGGTGAATGCCACACAAATTCACGAAATCGGATTTTTAAATATTTCTTAATTCAAAAGAACTAATTTCATTACAGTTTACAATCTCAAGATTGCCATCCGCATAAATAAAGGTCGCGATATTGTTTTCTGCATCAAAACATGCCAGAATTTTAACTTCTTTCGTTGATCCTTGAACTGTAATGCTTGCAAAAGGGGTTCCAGGATCTAAGGTACGAAGGATCTTACAAATGGGGGAAACATTATTATTCGACAAAATCTGTTCCTCCTTCAATTCATCTAGATACTTATGTATATTAAAAATACCTCTCTTTGTATGGATTCTTGTCCTATGACAAATACCTATTTTATGACAAACGCATATGCTAAAAATCAAATCAATGCTAGTTCTTCGCAAATTAAAAAAGGGCTATTGCTCACGAACTATTTAGTTCGTGGGCAATAGCCCCTTATTGATTTAAGAAAAACTTTACTAATTGTATAGAGAACTACATAAAAGGGGGTGTTTACCCAAGTAACGAAAGAATTTCTCCTATAATCA
>CALNBV010000214.1 GCA_937874515.1 uncultured Paenibacillaceae bacterium
CTTTAAAGAAAGTATAACTTTTTGGACCGTAAGGTCCCTTTTTAAGTTAGGATAGTAAATATGGAGTTTATCGCAAGAATAATTAGGCATATTCCAGATGATCAGTTTAAAATAATTCGTCATTATGGTGTATATTCAAGAAGAATAAAGTCGCAATGTAAAAAGATTGTAAGTGAATGGCAAGAGAAGGTAAAAAAGTGGATTGTAAAAGTCAAAAAATTTCTTCGAAGAAGGACTTGGAGTGAAAGAGTAAAGGAGACAACAGGGAAAGATCCAATGACATGTTCGCATTGTCAATGTTTTTACGATTATAAGGGAGAAGTCTGCCTAGAAGATGGAAAATTACATATAAAATATGCAGTAGATGAAATGGGAAGGAGATTTTTGGAGGATGAGATAAATGAAAAATACAAAGAAAAGAAGAAGCTTTTTTATTTTATAGAATTACCGCAACTTCCTTTAATGTCTTCATAACTAAATACTGTTAATATTATATTGATGTTGATTAATATAAAAATCAGTATTAAATATTGCATGGGAATGAGGAGGTTGCTACTTTGTTTAAACTTTCAAAGGCTCAATTTTTTCGAAATATGATTCAGATCATTGTTTTAGTCTGGCTATTGGTAGCACCGTATATCAATCTCTTTCGCCTTGATATTACCTTTCGTATGTTTTACCTCTTTGGGAAGGGATATTCTTTTTCTGAAGCAATGCTCTTCTTTTATGCGTTTATGGGGATGGCCGCTTTGCTCTTTATCTTAGCAGTTTTTTTGGGGCGAATTCTTTGTGGATGGGTGTGTCCCTATAATACGACACAAGAGTTTTTCAGTCGGGTATTTCTCATGAAACCACAGAAACCATGGAAGGTAGTATTTTATTATTTTCTTGTATTCGTTGTTTCTTTAGTGGCAGCGACTTCTTTGGAAGCTTATTTTATTCATCCTAAATATCTTTTGTATCTTTTAAAAGCAGGCCAATTTCGTATGGAAACGATTCTTCTTTTTTCCCTCTTTGTAGGCTTCCTTCTCCTATTTTTACGTATGCGGCACCAGTTTTGCAAAGGATATTGTCCCTATGCAGCATTCCAAATGGTTTTGAGTAGGAAACCTGTTCGCGTGGTTTTTGATGTTGACCACCAGGACGATTGTTTAGATTGTGAGATGTGCCAGAACGTTTGCCACATGGGAATTGATCCTCGAGATATGGATATAGAATATTGCGTCGCATGTGGAAAATGTATTGATGGTTGCAAGAGTATTGTATCCAGTAATCATTTAAGTCATTTGTTATCCTATAAAAAAATAACCCATGATGAGTACGAACGTAGGAAAAAAGAGTATTTTAAAAATTAAAGAAAAAAAGACCACAATGCGCGGACATTGTGGCAAGGTGGAGTGAGAGAGATTGAATTCATCCCGGAGGAGGATGGTTTAATAATAACAGCAAGTTAACGATTCGTAATAGGATTTGTAAAGTTATCTAACAAGTTTTCTTTATAAGTATGATAGATAAAATAGAAATGGGGAAAAGACCGACATGATAAGGGCAGACATGCTCATTGCTGCACTTCCCATGGCGCCTTCAAACTCTCCTAATTCCAAGGCTCTACCAGCACCCAGGGCCTGGGCACTGGTACCGAGGGCTAGACCTTTTGCTGTTTTGCTTTTAATCCCAATTCGATTCATTAAAGTAGGGGCAGCCAGGAGCGAAAACAACCCAGAGATCACAACAAAAAGTACAGTTAATGAGGGTACACCGCCTAATGTATTGGAAATGGAAAGGGCAATGGGAATCGTTACTGATTTTGGAATTAAGGAATAGAGCAATGCTTTATCCAGGTGAAAAATACGAGAGATAATAAACACAGTGAGTATACCAGCTACAGTTCCTGAAATGACACCTATGAAAATTAGAGGCAATTGTTTCTTTAGGGTTTTGCCTTGCTTATAAAGAGGAATTGCTAGAGAGACAGTTGCTGTGCCTAATAAAAAGTTTAAAATCGAGGAGTTACTTACATAAGACTGGGTATCTATATGAAACATATAGAGCATTCCAATGACCAGTAGGGTTGTGGTATAGAGGGGATTGAACCAGGGCTTTTGATATTTTTTATACAAAGCATAACTAATGACATATCCAGTTATCGTTAATAAACATTCAATCATGGGAATTCCACCTTTTTGTTTTTTTAGGGAAATCCAATCGATCCACAGCCAATGCAGTTACTAAAATCATGGTCAAACTACTAAAGACAATAATGACCGATAGTTTTAATCCCTGGGTTTTAAAAACACCTATATAATGAATGATGCTAATAATTGGTGGAATAAAAAAAAGAACAATGTGTTTGATATGAAGTTGTGCGATTTGTTCAAACCAGGAAAGTCTAAAAAACCCGAATAATAGAAGAAGGAACAGTAAGATCATCCCTACAATGCTTCCAGGTAAAGGGATGTGAAAAAAATAAACAACCCACTGTCCCAGGAGATAGACACCTGCGATGAAAAGGAATTGAAATAGTAAGCGAAGTAGGACCATTTTTGCTCACCCCTTTATCAGAAAATCATGTACCTTTAAATTCATCTTATATGTATTTGTTGTTTTTTTCTTATAGCTCGTTAAGTAATTTAACAATCAAAGTAAAAACCAAGAAATAGGTGTTAGATTTAATGACGGATTTACTGTAGGGAGGTTTTAAACGGTTTAGAATGAAGGGCAATAGGTAAGAATACAAGTGATGGAGGATTGATAGTAATGAAAGATTGTTGTCCCTTGTGTTCTAATTTAGTGGAAGGAAGCAGTGCCATTGCCCCTCAAGAAATATGTGATGATTGTGCTGATGTATTAGAATTTGGGTACCCCTCATTTCCAGCCTATTCATTGGAATAAAAGATAAAAATAAAGAAACCACGCTCAACCAATATGAGCGTGGTTTCTTTATTTTCTTATATTGAAGGCTGCATTGATTTGGCCGCGAATCATTTGATCTCTGGTTTTTCGATCCGTACGTTTCTTTTCTTCTTTCTCCATTTTTCTAATTTCAAAAGTTTGCATACCGTCTTCCATTTTATTTGCAATATCAATTAATCGCTCAACATCAAGGAAAGAAAATTTACGGGTACCACCTTTAGTACGATCAGGTAAAATTAGTTTTCTTTCTTCATAATAACGAATTTGCCTTTCAGAAAGACCGGTTAACTCACTGACGATCCCAATGGTAATTACTTTTTTGTCTTTATATGACACTGTTGAAGCCCTCCTTGAGTCGAGAGAAGGATTGTTAACTTTAATATAACATATGTTTTGCTACTACTCTTATGTAAATGTTAGATAATCTGACATTAAAATATTCTTGGCAAAGGGGAGGAAAGGAGTTATAATTAAAGCATAGTAAACACATTGGAATTTAAGGTAAGGGGGATGTGAAAAATGAAGGAGATTCCAATTTCTAAAGTTAGAATGAATCAATGGGGCATCGTTCTCTTTGTCCTTCTTTCGATTTTCCTTCAATCACCCTGGTTCATTGTTGGATTATTGGTGATACAGGGAATTGGATTTGTAGGGGGAATCAAATGGAATCTATTTATTCGCTTAACAGAACCTCTACAACGTAAAAAAGAAGGTAAAGAAAAAACTGAGTCCGCTGAGTTGCAGCGATTTAATAATGGGATTGCGTTATTCTTACTTACGGTATCCGTTCTCTTTTTCGGCATTGGTTGGGAATTAGCAGGTTATATTACGGCTCTTATGGTCAGTGTTGCAGCATTTGTGGCGATTTGTGGATTTTGCATCGGATGTGTTATTTATTTTCAATTTAAGCAGTGGAAGGCATTGCGAGGTATATCACTTAAGAAATAAGGGACAGTGATGTACTGTCCCTTAACTTACTTCTTTTGAATTTCCAGCACCAACACCTGCTGTTAAACAGAACCGCATGGCTTCATCTACCGTGACGTCAAGAAGTTCAACCTTTTCCCGGGGATAGAGTTTTAATTCCCCGCTTACTTGAAGTCCATGGGGAATGTAAACGGCGATATAAGAAGAATCCAAGCCGAAGGAAGTTACATTTTCAGATGTGAGAAACCCAACCCTTTTCGCTCCATCTTCTTCTGTGATCAATACCGCCTGGGAAAAAGCCTTCTTTTCCCCAATGAATGATTGGATGGTTTCTTTTGTCATGCTATAGATGGTTTTTAATCCTGGAAATCGATTAATTAATTTTTCTGTATAGAAAATAATTTTTTTGCTTAACCATAACTGGCTAATAAAACCGACCAGTGTAATTAACGCCAGGGTCAAGACCACACCTATACCTATCCCGTTTATGGGTAGTGGGGTAAATAAAGCGATTATTTTTTTTCCTAAACTATCAATAAAATTAAAGAGATAGGTTAACAAATAGATGGTTACAGAAATTGGGAGTAGGACTAACAAACCGTTTAAAAACCATTTAATTATTTTTCCCACATTTATCCTCCCTAATAATAGCTAGTCTTTTGGACAGCATATCATGAATTGGAAGTATCGTCCAACCCAGTGGAAAATAAAAAGGAGGAGCCAACCATTGGCCCCTCCTTTAAAACTTTAATTATTCATCATGGTTTAAGGCATCTTGATGGCGTCGGTCATTGCGATCCTGTTGCACCATTTTATTGGTGGAAGGATCTGATTTATCAAATTCACGAATGGTATTGTCTAAGTTTTTGTCAATTTTCTTCATTTTATTTCGTTGAGCCATTTTTTTATTCCTCCATTTTTATGCATGTGTAATGGTTTGCAGGGCTTGAGCACATTCATGGATATGGCGAATATAATCATCCGCTAGTTCTTCCACCACTTCAGACTCTTCGTCGGCACAGCCCTGGCCTTTATGGGCGCTGACGAAGTAAACCTTTACCTCTCTGTCGTCCACATATACACATTTAAATTGTAGCCCATATTCACTATGCCCAGCTGTGCGAATAAATATTTGTAATGCATGAGGGTCAAGGGAGTCAGCTTTTACATCAACTGAATCAGTGGAATTGAGTAGCTCTGGCAACGTACGGCCCCAGGCATTGACCAAATTTTGATCAATTCGGATCGGTTCTTGATGCTTCATACATACACCTCCAATTACTATTAAGGTGCGGGGAATGGACTGGTTTTATTCCCTCAAGATAAAAGTATATTTTTCCGTTTCTAGGACGGATGGTGCCTCCACTTATACCTTGGCTACATAAAATGGTATATCAAGGTATAAACAGGAGGAATTTAATTGATTGATTTTTCACTGATCAAGATGGTTCGGAATTCGCGGAATCTTGTTGATCAGCAATTGCGACAAAAAATTATTTCATTGTACAAACCCATGCGCTGGATTCCATGTTTTATGCATAAGTGGATTGAAGGTGGATTGAAAAGGACGAAAAGGGTGCCTGTCATTGTGGAGTTTAAGGATGGAAATTGTTTTGCTTCAGGTTTAGAAGAATTGCATACCCATACAAAAAGAAAAATGGGGAGCAATGTAAAACATGAGTACCCCAATATGGCTTGTTGTTCCGCAAAATTGTCTTATCATGTACTAGAAAATATACTACAAAATACCGAACACATTAAAAAGATTCACTTTGACCGTCCTATTCAAGCTTTATTGGATGTAGCTTCCCCATCGGTTAAGGCCAATATTTTGAACCAACAGGGGTTAACGGGTAAAGGCGTTACCATTGCTGTTGTAGATACAGGTGTTGCCCCTCATACAGATTTAACCACACCAACAAACCGCATTGTTGCCTTTCAGGATTTTATCAATGGACGCACAGCCCCTTATGACGACAATGGCCATGGTACCCACTGTGCAGGGTGTGCTTTAGGGAATGGAAGGGCTTCTAATGGCAAATACAAAGGAATGGCCCCAGAGGCCCATTTAGTGGGTGTGAAAGTATTAGACCGCAATGGGTCCGGATTTTTATCCACTCTGATTGCAGGGGTAGAGTGGTGTATACAAAATAAAAACCAATATAACATAAAGGTGATTTCCCTTTCCTTAGGCAGTCAAGCAACCCAGTCTGCAAAGGATGACCCCATGGTAAAGGTTGTAGAAAAAGCATGGAATGCAGGAATTGTGGTTGTGGTTGCTGCAGGGAATGAAGGGTCCGAACAAGGGACAATCAGTAGCCCGGGTATTAGTCCGAAGGTAATCACCGTGGGTGCCATGAATGATGCAAATACGATTGATCGCAAAGATGATGTCATTGCAAAGTTTTCAAGCCGTGGTCCGACGATTGATGGTTTGATAAAACCCGATCTTTTAGCACCAGGGGTAGATATTATTTCATTGCGTTCCAATGGTTCTTCATTGGATAAAAACATGAAATCCAATCGGAGGGATAATGATTACTTTATCCTTTCAGGGACCTCTATGGCTACTCCTATTTGTGCTGGTGTGGTAGCTGTTATCCTCCAACAACATCCACAATTAACCCCAGACCAGGTAAAAGACCAACTTTTAAGTAAAACTGAAGACAGAGGATATCCCCCTAATGTGCAGGGAAAAGGATATCTTTCATCAATCTAGAATAATTAGACAAATTTCGACAAAATATTTGTCTAATTTATTACATTTGTCACAAACTGCACAAAAGTTTTGGACTTCCTATTATAATAAAAGCAAGTGAGAATAATGGGGAGGCATGGTGAAACACGGTGAAGTATTATTTTGAGGAGGATTTTTTAAAGGGGAAAAAGATGGTGCAGTATACTGCACTGAGCTTTCTGGTTTTTGAAGTATTTGCCTTTTTCTACCACATCGCAAAAAACGGACCTGAACATTTAGGGGTCGTATCACTTACTCTTGTTGCTGTGGGTGTTTTGTCGTATTACTTCTACAAAGGATATAAGTCTACCGCTTATTTCATCGTGATGTTACTTGCAATTATTAGCCTCTTTAGCGGATGGCTTGTGATGACCCTGCTTATTTTAATGGTTTTGGCATTATTTATATTCCTAATCAATAATGATCTGTTCACTTACATGGACGTGATGAGACATAAAAGGTTGCAAATTAAAAAAGCACGATAAAATGATGTAATGGAAAAGGCAAAGCCATTTTAAGGCTTTGCCTTTTTTCATTGCTGCATTCCTTTTTACCCGGGTAAACAATCACAATGCTGATGCATAGGTTATAAACGGGAACACAACAAGAAAGGAATGCAACCTATGGATTTACACAGTTTTATCACAATCATTGCGATTGGGATTGCATCTAATTTGGATAATGCCGGGGTTGGAATTGCTTATGGAGTGAGAAAAATATATATTTCTCATTTTTCCAATTTTATGATTGCCATTATTTCCTTTACGGGAACATTAATATCAGGATATTTTGGGAATTGGATTTCCCATTGGGTTCCTCATTTTGTTGGGAATGTTATTGGCGCTATTGTCATGATTTCAGTAGGGGTCTGGGTGTTGTGGCAACCCTTTATAGGTAAAAAAGAACGCAAGAGTGAACCAGTGGAAGTTAAGAAAAAAAATTTTATAACCGATTTATTGCGCAGGCCAGAGGAAGCTGATTTTGACCAATCCAAATCCTTAGGTGTATTTGAATCCATCGTTTTAGGTATTGCTTTATCGATCAATGCCCTTGCTGGGGGATTGGATGCCGGATTAACAAAAATAAATGTATTGTACACATCAATAAGCGTGGGGATTTTTAGTTTTTTACTTCTTGGATTATCGTGTTATTTAGGGGATAAGTTTGGTGCAGAAAAACTAAAGGGAAAAGCCACATTGATTTCCGGTTTATTACTGATATTTATTGGGTTTCGGCAAATGATATGATGAACCTCCGGGAAATAATCCCGGGGGTTTAATTATGGTATTATGGGTTAATTGCTAGGGAGCATTTTCCCCAGGGGTCCGTCTTCGTTAATGATGTCTTGTAATTCATAAACGGAAATGGGAAACATGGGGAATCCATATACATAAGCTGTTATTTCGTATAACTGAAAGAAGACCACTAAACATTTATCAGCGATATAAAAATCCTGATTGGGTTTAATGCCAGGAAATCCATTTAAAAGTGTGATATCACGCCTTTTAATTTGGAGATCAATAATTTTAGAAATGGTTTGTACATAAGGACTTCCTGGCTTAAATAAGTCCTTTAAGGTGTAGGATTTTCCTGAATTAACGTCAAAGGTTAGACCTTTCATATAAGTCATGCCATGGGCTGCATGCTGGGTATAAGCAAAGTTGGTTAATGTTAAACTGAGAATTCGTCTCTGGTTGTTTTTAAGTTCGTAATAGCCAGTTACCTCTGTTTCCCGAGGATGGTCATAATAATCCTGCTTTTTTATGAGAAGTTGGACGTTAGTTAGAATGTTATCATTGATTTTGTGCTGGTCCGTTTTATTTTGCAATCCTTGAATGACGGGATAGTAAATAAAAACATTTGGGGCTTTAAAAGGAACAGTGGAAACCTGAACAGGCAATTGCTCTTCAATAGGCAAAGGAATCCCTCTTTTCCTCGTTGGTTTCTTTCAAAAGATATGCATACATAAAGAAAGCCATGCTTCAAAAAGAAGATTGGCTACCATTTCTGAAAATTTGTCCAATTTGGGTTGTGTCTCCGGTAGTTAGGTCGTACACTTTTGGGGTAATCCACTTTTTCACGTAGAGTATAAGGAGAGAACCATATTGCAGAAGTTAGGAGAAGGAGTTTTGGCACATAAAAAGGGGATTAGCCCCTGGTTGATTCTTGCTAATGTGTCAGTGGGAACTTTTATGTCCACGTTAGATGGCAGTATTGCCAACGTTGCACTTCCTACAATCGCTACAGAGATGAGGATGCCTTTACATGTGGTGCAATGGGTGTTAACTGCGTATCTTTTGACCATTAGTGCAACTTTACCCATTGTAGGTAAATTGTCAGATCTTTATGGTCGGACAAGGGTGTATCAAATCGGATTTTTAATTTTTATTATTGGTTCGGCAGGATGCGGCTTGTCCCAATCTCTTGGTTTATTGATTTTTTCGAGAATTCTTCAGGCCATTGGCGCTTCTTGCCTTATGTCTAATAGCCAGGCGATTATAGCTTATACTTTTGCCAGAGGTGGAAGAGGACAGGCTATGGGGATTATTGGAACCATTGTATCCTTAGGCTCTTTAACGGGTCCTGGGATTGGGGGGATATTAGTCGGGAATCTTGGGTGGCCTTCAATCTTCTGGATTAATATTCCCATTGGCATCTTAGGTTTTATTGCGGGGATTTTTATTTTGCCGAAGGATAAAAAGAATACGGTGAAGGAACCCTTTGATTATCTGGGTTCATCTCTATTTATTACAGGCATGATTTCCTTGCTTTATATGTTATCCAATGCCCAGGAGTGGGGATGGTCATCACCACTGGTGTTATCAGGAATTGGCGGGTCCCTTTTCTTATTGACTCTTTTTTATGTGCAGGAGAAAAGAAGTGCTTATCCTATGCTGGATTTTTCTTTATATCGTATTCGGGCCTTTGCATTTGGCAATATGGCGGCCTTTTTATCCTTTATCTCCTTGTTTTTTGTAGGGGTGATGATGCCTTTTTATATGCAAAACGTTCTGGGTTTTTCACCGGAAGTGACCGGGTACACGATGATGGCCCAACCCCTGACTATGGCAATTATTGCTCCCTTATCAGGATGGTTATCGGATAAAATTGGTCCATCTTTTTTAACTACAGTGGGGTTATTAATGAATGCCCTGGGCTTTTTCTTATTAAATACGTTGACGACCCATGAAAGCCCATGGATGGTTGCTTTGCATCTAGCTTTGTTCGGACTAGGGTCAGGCATGTTTCAATCCCCCAATAATGCAAGTATCATGGGTGCCGTACCTAAATCCCGTTTAGGCACGGCAGGTGGATTAAATGCACTGGTACGTAATGTTGGCATGGTGACAGGGATTACTCTATCAGTTTCTCTGTTCTCAACCCGTTTCCAACAATTAACCGGACATTTAGGGACCTTTCCAGCCCATGGGCATACAAATCCTGAAGCCTTGATGGATTCCCTGCACCTGGTTTTCTGGGTAGCACTGGGCATCTGTCTGACAGGAGCTTTCATTTCCTCAAGACGGTTCGGAAAAGGAACCTTTTGAACGATAGATGAAATAAAGGGAAGCAATGGCGAAGACTAAAATAATTCCTTCTATTATGAGAATACTGGGTATGATTTTCACCTGATATAACGCAGCAAAGAAGTCTAGAAGGGCATGTAAACCGATGGCACCTAAAACATATTTAAATTGATGGTTTCTCACGCCAAGAAGAACAAGCAAACTCAGGGCAATTTGGATGAAAAAGGTGAAAATCCGTTCTGTTCCCCCAAGGATGTACATCCAGAAACTTGAGTGAACTACTTGATCTTTAAGCATAGCGGCCTGGTCAGCGGGTACGGATAAACCAATGACTTCATCATATAGACCTGAATTAATAAGAATAGCAATGACTAAAACATTGACAGCGGTTAAGGCACCAATGAGGATAGCTTCAATGCCTCCGTGGCCGATACCTAAAGAAACCCCATCATTGTAAGAGTGCTGTTTCTTTAATACATATTTAAATGCTAGAAACCGGCCCATTTCTTCAAAAATCCCTGCGGCAAGGGCCCCGTATAAAGCGAAAAGATAGATATTGGATGACCACTTTAAGGTCATGGTTTCAGGGTTAATCATCGCCATGTGCAAAAGTTTCTCTAAGATTTGGGTAAAAATGATAAAGACGAGAATCCCAATGCCAAAGGCTTTCCAGGAAAAGCGTTTCTTCCGAACTAGGTAAATCATTGCCCCTAGGGGCACAGCGATGGATAAAAGAATCTGAAGTACCATACCAGTTAGATTTACTGCGCTTACCAAAAAAAACACCTCCTTATGAAGTTGAACCCATTATACTACTATGGGAAATTGATAAGAACAAATAAGCGCACCTATTTTCTCGGTGCGCTACTTACTTTAGTGATTATTCATTAATTATAAAGGGTTGTTCTTTATCAATACGATCGTAAAACAGGATTCCCTGCAAATGGTCTATTTCATGTTGCAAGACAATGGCTGCATAATCCCTTAGTTTTAAAAGAACTTCCTTACCTTCTGCATCAAAGGCTTGTACCTTAATGCGTTCATAACGGGGCACGTGTCCCTTCACATCTTTTTCCACAGAAAGGCAGCCTTCGCCGCTTTCTATAAAAATGGTGTCTACAGAATGGCTAATAATTTTGGGATTAGCCAGCGCGTAAGAATGAAGTTTACCGTCTTCGTCAGTAAAGTGGACCCCAATCATTTTCTTGCTAACTGCAATTTGCGGAGCGGCCAGTCCTACCCCAGGTTTTAAATCATATTTTTTCGCTAATTCTTCATCCTGACTGTTCTTCACATATTCCAGTAAACCCCTCAGGGTTTTTTTATCCTCTTCTGTAAGTGGAATAGGTACATCTTGTGCAACCTGGCGTAATACAGGATGTCCGTCTATGACAATGTCTTTTCGTGTAATCAAATTGGTCTCACTCCTACTGGTTTTCCTATTCTATTTTTATCATAATTCTTGCATTTACTCCAGGGGGAGGGGTAGGCACAAAAGGGAATAGTGTGTATGCTGAAAATAACAAATGAAAAAATTTTAAAAAATGGAAGGGTAGGGAAACATGATGAGTGAGAGGGGAATAATTTATTTCGTAAATGGTGAGGTCCAACCTGAAGCGGTAGCCGAACTGTATCGTAGCTCAGGAATTCGTCGGCCCTATGAGGATCTTGCCAGAATAGAAAAAATGCTTACCAATGCTAATTTAACTATTACTGCCTGGGATAGAGAGAGACTGGTTGGCATCGCCAGATCAGTAACGGATTTCTCCTATTGCTGTTACTTATCTGATTTGGCCGTAGATCAAGGTTATCAAAAAAGAGGGATTGGAAAAGAACTTATACAACAGGTGAAAAATCAATTATCTGATGAAGTGGCTCTAATTTTGCTTTCTGCCCCTGGGGCGATGAGTTACTATCCACTTGTAGGTTTCAATAAAGCGGAAAATGCCTGGATTGTTCCACGGAAAGGTTAACACAAAGTTCAAATAATATTCATTGCATTGGAATCCTTTAGAAGTAAGATTAGAAAAGATATGCATTTATTTGGGGGATTTCATCATGAATAAATTCTTAAAGGTAGTCGCTTCAATCCTTCTTGTCCAATCTATTTTTCTGCCACTAACTAACGATTACACAGTTCGTGCACAAACAGGTAGCACGTATGTATCTCTCGATGCAGTTGTAACAAATGGATTATTGGATGAAAACAATGATTCAATTTATCTGGTTGCGCCAAACCGATTATATTTTATTAAAGCCAGTACCATGGAAGTATCTAAAACAATATCCTTCGATGGCAATCCAACAGATTTGGATTTATATAATGGAAAGCTATATCTCCCCTTAGAAAATCAGATTCTTGTTGTTGATTCTATTAAAAGAACTAAAGTAGATACTTTGCCTGTATCTGCCTCCCGATTAGCTTTTGACCAGAATAAAATGTTTTATACTACCCAAAGTTATTATTCAGAGTTATGGGTTTATAATTTAACAGAAAAGAAAAATATAACTACCATTACTTCAGACAGGCTCTATAACAAAGTTTTTAATTCTCCTGATTTAACAGTTGATGTTAATCAGCATATTTTGTATGCAGGAGATAGTATAGGAACCAATTGTCTATTTGCTTATAGTACAACTGATTACAAAAAAGTTAGCAATCCTATTGAAGTAATGGGGGACTCGATATCAGCAGAAGATAATCATTTAATACTAGATGGGAAAGAGCTTTTTTACAATTCTAAATCAGTGGATCCTACTAATTTCAAGCAAATAAATGGCCATTATGATAAAGGGGCTATTCTATCCATAAAAGGAAATAATGTTTATACCAAAAATGGAATTTATCATCGTGAATATTTCGTGAAAATTGCTAATTTGCCCGTAAACACTACCTTTGCCCTAGAAGATAGCAATGGGCGGTCCTATTATTTTGATCCATCTACAAAAAGGTTGAAAAAAGAGGCCATAACTAAATTGTTACCTAAAACCAATTATTCTTTAAGTAATAATCAGCTCACATTAAAAGAAGGAATTACTGACTGGGCAATTAATGATGCAGATGGAATGATTTATGCAGTATCAGAAAAAACCAATAAATTATATTGGATTCGCAAAAGCGATTTAAATATCGTAAAAGAAATCTTTGTTGGAAGTAATCCTACTGATGTTGAATTATATAATGGGAAATTATATATTCCTCTCCATGGCTCCACGAAGACAGTGGCGGTGGATGCTGGGAAAGGGGAGATTCTGAATACATATAACCTTGGTAGCTATCCCTATTCATTGCAGGTTGATAGTAAACGAATTTATTACAATGAAGAGGATAATATAACATCTGTCTATTGTTATAATTTCACTGAAAAAACCAATCAAAAACTGATGTCAGAAAATTATTCTAAAACAAGTCTTTGTTTAGATCGAAACAAAGGAGTTTTATATATCGGAAAAGGTGAAGGGGAACTATATAAGGTAAACACTTCCGATTTAACCATTACCCCCTGTATCCAAAGGGAAGATTTTAATGATTATACATATTCCTCCTTACAACGGGATCTTGTGAGGGATGGAGATCATCTTTATTTTGCCGGGTATTTATTTAAGACGAGTCAGATTTCTATTGGGAAAGAAATTAGATATTATAATGACGACATTCTTTTTGCCCGGGGAGATAAAGTTTTTGGGGAGAAGGCCTCTTATGATCGATTGGGACGCTATCGAATCACTCCTGAATTTCAAGGGGTTGACTTTGCCTATATGGATGAAAAAGATTGGGTTTATTTTTATCGGGAAAATACCCAATCCATCTATAAAAACCCCTTTAAAAAATACAGAGGTGGAGAAGAACAGCCAAAGGCCATTAGTGCAGAGACCCTTTTTAAAGATTTTCCACTACCTGCCAAAATGTTAGCCTATGTACCTACTGATATAGATAAACATTGGTCTGAAGGTTATTTACGGCAGTTTATATTTGCAGGTTTGCTAAAAGGTTATGTTGATGAAAAAGGTATGTATACAATAAAGCCTAACAATAAAATTACCAGAGCGGAGTTTGTTACCATTCTTGTACGGGCATTAACGTTATATAGTCAGGATTCAGGGAAAAGCTTTGTGGATGTAAAAAAAGATGATTGGTATTATGATTCCGTTCGAATTGCCAGTTCACTAAAAATCGTAAATGGGGTCGATTCCACCCATTTTGCTCCTAACAATCCCATTAAACGGGATGAAATGGCAGCCATTATTATTCGTGCCATGGGTGCGACACTGGATAAAAGCGGGGAACCTAAGGATTTTTCGGACATTAAGGGGAATTGGGCAAGGAATTCGATTCTTGAAGCATCGAAAGCAGGAATAATCAATGGTTTTGAAGATGGGACATTTCGCCCTTCACAAAATGCCACCCGTGCAGAATCAGTAAAAATGCTTTATACGGCGATGAAAAAACAAATTGGCAATCTGCCTACTGATGAGAACCTAAAACTTTACGCTATAACCGGTGAAACCAATCCTTCCCGGGTGTATACTACTGGATTCCAGTATGATTATAATAATTATATATTCGGCATCTTAAATGGCAGTCATGACAATGGTTACAATTATTATTATGACAGTTGGGGACCCTATGATGTGGAAGTTTTGGAGAAATCTAATTCTTTAGCTGTTTTAAGAATGAAAGGTGGAACTTATGAGATTTCACGGCACAAATATGCAAATGGTGTAATCCTAAAAGAGGCATATACTGTGGAAAAAGATGTTCTTATCTTTATCATTATGCAGAATGGTTATATGAATACTTACTATAGTCAACCTTACAGTAATTAATTAACATAAGTCATGCTAAAGCGTGTTTTTCTTTATATCTTTTTACATAAGAATGATATAAACTTAAGCCTTAAGTTAATAATAATTTTAGATGGTTTGTCGGGTTCGATTACATTTCTTTGAATTTAACTTGGAGAGGACGAACAAACTGAATGTCAATTCAAGATATTTCCCCTTATGAAAGGTCACATCTCAAACGGAGTGTGTGGCAGGCAATAAATACCTTAGTGCCTTTTTTTCTGCTCTGGTTTTTAGCTTATAAGAGTT
This sequence comes from uncultured Paenibacillaceae bacterium, assembly GCA_937874515.1. GTDB lineage: Bacteria > Bacillota > Bacilli > Aneurinibacillales > Aneurinibacillaceae > CALNBV01. The sequence continues at coordinate 15,199 of CALNBV010000214.1, forward strand.
TGACAGTATCCTATTGGTTGACCCTTGCACTGGCAGTTCCTGCAGCTCTTTTTCTTGTACGGGTTTTTATTCTTTTCCATGATTGCTGCCATAAATCCTTTTTTAAAAGTTTGGCAGCCAATGAGATTCTGGGCACGATAACGGGGATTATGACTTTTTGCCCCCACTATCAATGGAGATACACCCATGCAGTACATCATGCAACCTGTAGTAACTTGAATAAAAGAGGAATTGGGGATATTTGGACACTAACCGTAGATGAATATTTGGCCCTTTCTCCATGGAAACAATTGTCTTATCGTTTGTATCGTAATCCTTTGTTTATGGTTGTTTTTGGGCCCATATATATTTTTCTTATTGATTATCGATTTAATCGTAAACGTGCTGGCCGTAAGGAAAGAATGAATTTGTATCTCACAAATATTTGTATAGTTGGCGTTATTGCGTTGCTCTGCTGGCTTATCGGTTGGCAATCCTTTCTTTTAGTTCATGTCCCCATCTTTTGGATTTCTGGAATGGCTGGGATCTGGCTCTTTTATGTACAGCACCAGTATGAAAATACCTATTATGAAAGAGAAGAAAATTGGGATTTCGTAAAAGCTGCCCTCCAGGGGAGTTCCTATTATAAATTACCAAAGATCTTGCAATGGTTTACGGGCAATATTGGATTCCATCATATTCACCATTTGAGTGCAAGGGTTCCTAATTATTATCTGGAACTGGTACACAATAAAAACGCACAATACCAGAATGTGCAAACCTTCACCTTAAGAACAAGCTTACAAACTTTGCGTTTCCGCTTTTGGGATGAGCAAAAGAAGAAGTTAGTAGGGTATAAAGAGATAAGCCATTTATGTAAAAAAAGAGTAAGAGCATAGTGATAACGACATACAAAAATGCCCTTTAATGAAGGGCATTTTTTTTTATTCTATTTTTTAGTCTATTATTTTGTAGGCAAATGATTATAATTTGGTTAAGTGATGACATTCGTTATTGGAGGAAGAGGAATAAAAATGAATGAGGAAGGGTTTGGATTGTTAGATCTTTGTTACGCTGAATTGGATGCAAAACAAGATTATTTAATAAATGAATATCAGTTGGGTAGTTATGGAAGGTCTTTCTATGATCAGAAACGTAAGGTTTTGCAATTTATTAACGAAAAACAGGAATTATTAGAGTTTTATGTGATAATTATTGGAACATGGTCTCCGAAAAGCAATACATGGATGTGGGCATGGGAAAATAGCAGTATGACTGTGGAAGTACAAAAAGAAGCAAGTGCCATGAAGGAATTGGCTGAAATAACAGGATTAAATATATTCGAAACTCCTTTTTTTCAATGTAAAGAAGGGGACGCTTATGACATTACCGCTTTAGCGGTACATCACCTGAACGCAATAGGAATGTATCAGGTGCCTGAAGAGGATAGCCATTTATTTTTAGCCATTATGAGGGAGAAAAAGTTTTTTAATTAATGAATTCATAGAGTCCTTTGTGGGGGCTTCCACTTTTTACTGCCTTTTAAATATCTTAATACTATTATATAATAGGATATGTTTTTAGTTTTCAAATTGTGTCTAGCGTATATCTATTATATAATAGTAAATGTTTTTAGCTTTTAAATTGTGTCTAGCGTATATCTATTATATAATAGAAGAGGTTTTTAACATTTAAATAGGTTATTGCTATTATACAATGTGAAAGTTTTATCAATATATAATAGTAATACACTATTAATAGCTTTAGATTGAATCCAGAAAAGGTGTGTGACCAGGTTGCGCCCCTGGCTTTCCGTTGACGCCTAAGCAGGAGCGCCTACATCCTTTCTGCAAAACTATGGGGATAGGGACGGTTGAAATGAGCAACAGAAAAACTAGTACAGATGTAATCTTAATTGGTGCCGGAGTCATGAGTGCTACTTTGGGGACACTTCTGAAAGAATTAGTACCGAACTGGGAAATGAAAGTGTTTGAGAAGCTTGAGACTGCAGGAGAAGAAAGTTCTAACGTATGGAATAACGCGGGAACAGGGCATGCGGCTCTATGTGAGCTTAACTACACCGAAGAAAAACCGGACGGATCTATTGATATTAGCAAGGCTATTCAAATTAACCAACAGTTTCAGGATTCAATGCAGTTTTGGTCTTATCTTGTAAATAGCAATCTAATCAGTAATCCCGAGAATTTTATCATGCCACTACCTCATATGAGTTTAGTGCAAGGGGAAGAAAATGTAGCCTTCTTAAAGAAACGTTTTGAAGCCATGACAAATAACCCTCTATTTCAGGGGATGGAATTCTCCGATGATCCAGCTAAGTTGATGGAATGGATTCCGCTTATTATGCAAGATCGGGCATCCGATGAACCTATGGCTGCAACGAAAATCGAAGGTGGAACTGATGTTAATTTTGGCGCTTTAACATGCATGATGTTTGACCACTTAAAGAGTAAAAACGTAGAAATCAACTATAAACATAAAGTTGAAGATATAAAACGTACTAGCGATGGCCTCTGGGAATTGAAAGTTCGCAATGATCATGGTAAAGTTGAACGCCATAGTGCGAAATTTGTCTTTATCGGTGGCGGTGGCGGAAGCTTACATGTACTACAAAAATCTGGTATCCCTGAAGGGAAACATATTGGAGGATTCCCAGTAAGCGGACTATTCCTAGTATGTCAGAAACCGGAAGTAGTGGCGCAGCACCATGCGAAAGTATACGGCAAAGCTAAAGTTGGTGCTCCTCCTATGTCTGTACCACATCTTGACACTAGATTTATTAATCATAAAAAATCTCTGCTGTTTGGACCATTTGCTGGCTTCTCACCTAAGTTTTTAAAAACCGGTTCTATGTGTGACTTATTAACTTCTGTAAAACCGGATAATCTCGTAACCATGATGGCAGCAGGCGCAAAAAACGTTCCATTGACAAAATACTTGATTGAGCAAGTAATGTTATCGAAAGAACAACGTATGGAAGAGTTGCGTGAGTTTGTCCCT
>CALNBV010000215.1 GCA_937874515.1 uncultured Paenibacillaceae bacterium
TTTACAATAGAGAATCTTTACTTTAGGCTACGCCTAACCGAAATTCATCTCCCCCTTACCGTTGGGCTACGCCCTTCATACGCTTGAAGAGGGAGACTTCTTTCGGAAATATGTTAAATTCAATTCAATGAATCTCTCACAACCATAGGGTCGTCCACTCAAGCAGGATTGACATTTCCCGCAATTGTTCATCAAGAGAAATCGTCTCAATACGAAACTCATCACCTTTTGAATTAGTAACTGCTGCTTGAATTTGCATGTAAATCCCCTCCTAGATTTAATCCTCGAAATTATATGATTATTTTTCATATGCGGCCTTTCCCCTTACCAAAGAGCCAGAGGGAAAGCCTGAAGGAAAACATGGACAAGCAAAAACACGCTAGTCAGATCCACAAGGTTCCATAAGCGTTATTAAAAATTTATGCTGTAGGTTCGTTTGGCATTCCTATTAATCTAGTTGATCGACTTTATCAATTTTCTCTCTATCACGATCTAAAATCCATATATTGTATATACGGCACATTTCTTAGATGGTTTCAGGAACATTCACCATACTATCTACCCCTTTAATAACTTCTTAGCTCATCTCGATTATTTTAAAACCCCTATGACCTATATGACACGCTTTCATCACTTCATTAACTAATGGTGTTACTTCCCCCCAAGGTGCAGCATATGCTCTGATTGCTGTTAGCCGCTCTGGTGAATTGGGATTCATTTTAAAAATCATCACAAAAGAAATGTCATGTTCTTTATCCATCTTCAGGACTTTTTCGATTACGTCCTCCACTCCCTTAACATTTAAAAAGAAATTTTCGGTCAACCTTGTTCCATCAACCATCACGATTTTCTGTCCAGGACAATTCACCAATTGCTTCATTTTCCGTTGCAGGCTATTTAATAAAGTTCTGTTTGGCATAGAGTGGTCAAATCGAAGGGAAGTGCATTCAATAAAGACAGTTCCTCTTTCATCTTCTATTTTAAGATCAAGCTCTTTTTTTGAACCTGGTATTGTAGTATCGATGGCTGTAACATTCACACCTGCCTTCAATAAAAGAAAAATCACTATGGACTCAAATCTTTTAGACCAGAAGCTCCCCTTTACCCCAATGGTGCCTACCCATTTCTTAAAAGAAGAAGGAAATCGTTCCTGAATCATCAATAATTCTTCTTCAAGATAAGAAATCGAAGAAGAGTAAAGGTCCTCTTCATGATGGATTAGCCATTGTGTAAGGGGAGATTCAATGTAATACCATTTAACAGGCAATAGCGACGTGAGCTTGGGCCATTTCTCTGTCACAATACGATTTACTACTTCTTCACTGAAATAGTGATTGGTCATAGTCAATTCTCCTAATCCTTCCGTCCCTCTTACTCTTATCAGGCATGGTATCCCCAGTCGCTAGTTCTTATTCAGTTTTTTTCGTTTCTTGCATCAAACATACAAAATGCATAATTGGAAATAATATGTACGACAAAATTAGGAAGGTGTTACTATGCGAATCGTTATTTTAGGCGGAGGTTTTGGAGGGGTAAATACCGCTCTTAAGCTGGGAAAAAAACTGAAAGACAGTAACCATGAAATCATTTTAGTTGCAGAAAAGCCCCATTTTCTTTTCCGTCCTTCCCTTCCATGGGTCATCTTTGATGAACGAAAATTGGATGATGCTACTCTACCCTTGGACAAAATTCTTCAAAAAGTCGGGGTTCAATTTATACAAAAAACCGTCATACAGGTCTTACCTAAAAATAACAGAGTTGTTTTACAGGATGATACCATCCTTGAATACGATTATTTGGTGATTGCCACAGGGGGACTCCCTGATTTCGAAAAAACCCCTGGATTAAAGGAAAACACATACTCTTGTTATTTCGAAGATGATACGAAAAAAACAAAGGAACAAATTGAAAACATAAAGTCAGGAGATCAAATTCTTATTGGTGCGTCGGATGGAAACCCTTGTACATGCTTGTCCTACGAGCTCCTATTTGAAATGGATGCTTACCTCCAAAAACAAAAGATCAACGCTTCGATTACCTATTTTACATATGAAAGTGACTTATTTGATTATGTCGGAAACAAAGTTTCATCCACCCTGGAAAAACTGCTGAATGAAAAAAAGATTCCCTTTTATAAAAATGTTACCGTGGAAAAAGTAGAACCCAATCTTTTACATTTAACAAATGGAATGACCTTTCCTTTTACTTTCTCACTAATTACCCCTGCTTTTAAAGGGGCAGACTATATTTTCGCATCTCCTGACCTAGAACATGAAAATGGAATCATTCCTGTCCACAACACACTTCAGACGAAACAATGGGAAAATATTTATAGTGTAGGGGATACCATACAAAATCCTGCTGTCATCCATAAATCTGGCTGGGCAGCGGAAGTTGAAGCCCATATCGCTGCAGAAAACATCCATTTAAGTTTACAGGGGAAAACACCCGAAAAAAAATATGTAGAAACTGCCCTTGGCATGATGGAATTAGGAACAGAGGGAGGAATGGCCTTCGTAAAATATCCCAACAAAAGAAACGAAGCTCCTATGATTGAGATGGCAACACAAGGAGTCCTTCCCCATTTGATGAAAGTTGCCTTTGAAAAGTATTATTTATGGAAATTACGTTGAAACTTTTTTGAACACAGTACCCGGAAACATGAAACCTTTTAAAATTAAATATTGTTGATTGTCTTTAACTTGATAAATTTCCAGCCCATCTTCAGTCCTGCCTACTTGCTTTCCTTGTAGCAATTGATCTTCAGTTGCCAATGGTTCTGATTGTGACAATCTTTTTAAGCCCTTTTAATCAGATATATAGGATAAACCTATAATGTAAATAGTTTATATATATTTTACTTATAACCCTTCTTATGTAAAAATTGGTTTAACACCACATAAGGGGGATGAAGAGATGAGTTCAATTAATTCCTGGAAACCAGAATTATATGATAGCAAACTGGACTTTGTTTCAGAATATGGAAAAAGTGTAGTTGAATTATTAGCTCCCCAGAAGGATGAAACAATTCTTGATTTAGGATGTGGAACAGGAGATTTGACGTATGAAATTGCCCAATCCGGGGCTAAGGTCGTTGGCATGGATTTGTCCTCTTCCATGATTGAAAAAGCCAGAATCAAATATCCGGAGATGACCTTTTACGTTGAGAATGCGGAAGACTTTGCCATGGAAGAATCCTTTGATGCTGTTTTCTCCAACGCAGCCCTTCATTGGATGAAGAACCCTGAGAAAGTCATTCAATGTGTTTGGAATGTGTTAAACCCTGGGGGACGTTTTGTTGCTGAGTTTGGGGGAAAAGGAAATGTGGGAACCATTATTAAAGCAATGGAAGACGTTCTTTCCCAGGAATATGGGGTGGATGCTCAAAAGCTGAATCCTTGGTATTACCCCAGTATTGGTGAATATAGCACGTTGTTAGAACAACAGGGATTTCGGGTCACTTATGCTGTCCATTTTGACCGACCAACACCATTAAAAGATGGAATCACAGGCCTCAATCACTGGTTAAACAGCTTTGGTGATGATTATTTTCATCAGTATAGTGAAGCAGAAAAAGAAGCGATTTTCCAAAAAATCCGCAAAAAAATTAAACCAGATCTCTTTCATGATGGTACCTGGTATGCAGATTATAAACGGATTCGAGTGGTAGCCTTAAAGCCATAATCTCTAAACAATAAAAGGAGAGTCCATCAATCTACAATGATTGGGCTCTCCTTTTTAACGTCTATTTTGGTACTGCATGATAATGGTTCTGAATGCCATATTGAATCAATTCCTGTTTACTTTTTAGGCCAAGTTTCTGCATAATGTTGGCTTTGTGATTTTCCACGGTTTTGTGGCTTATGGATAGTTTTTCTGCAATTTGCAGATTGGAAAAGCCCAGAACCGTTAATCGGACGACTTCTTGTTCTCGCACCGTTAAAATGGAAACTTTACGTTGCCTTTTTTGAAACATTTTTTTAATTTGTTCCTGGGGGATGCCTGTTTGATAGTATCGGTTACCCTGGTAAACCGCTTGTATCCCTTCATGGAGTTCTCCCCCCTGGCTGTTTTTCAGCATATATCCATGGGCATTTAATTGAACCGCTTTTTGAATATACACTTCTTCATCATACATGGTCAGGACCAGGATTTTAGTTTTTGGGTGTTGCTGCATAATTTCCTTTGTAGCGGTGAATCCATCGATTCCATTGGGCATAGAGAGATCCATTAACACCACATCCGGCTCATATTTCATAGTTAAGCGAACCGCTTCTTCCCCATCCCCCGCTTCTTTTACTACCTCAATATCCGGATAGGTTTCTAAGATAAGGCGAATGCCTTTTCGAATCAGTACATGGTCATCCACTACCAGTACTTTAATCATGCAAATGTTCCACTTCCTTAAAGGGAACAGAAGCGAAAATCAATGTCCCTTCTCCTGACGCAGATTGAATTTCAAAGGTACCATTTAATTGGTCCATTCTCTCTTTCATATGCTTCAAACCAAGACCCTCCCTTTGTTGATGGGGATAAAATCCAACACCATTGTCTTTGATCACAAGATGGATGTCTTCCTTTTCTCGATAGAGCCTGATCTTAATTTCTGATGCATGGGAATACTTCATACTGTTATGAAGTGCTTCCTGAATGACACGATATAGATTGATTTCCGCACTGGCATTTAAGCGATATTCCAGGTTGGTTTCAAAGGTAAAGGCTGTAAAGGGCAATTTCATTTGTAAAGTAGTAATCAAGGAATGAACAGTGGGTACAAGACCTAATTGATCTAAGCTTTGGGGTCGTAACTGATAGGAATAAGATTTCACATCGTTCATCACTTTTTCTAATTCAATTCTTACTTCTGATAAATAATTATTCAATTTTTGCTCATGGACATGGGCTTCAATGGCCTGTAAGGCAACAGAGACCGTATATAAGGATTGCCCAACCCCATCATGGAGTTCCTGGGCCAGGCGCTTATGCTCATTTTCCTGGGCTTCAATTAATTTTTTTATGATAAACTTAGAAATTCTTGCTTCTTCTTCTTTTTGTTTTAAGGACTGATCCCGTAAAACCAATAAATATTGGCTTTGCCCCGTTTCCTGGTCCTTATAAATCAGAGCCGTGCTCATTTCCACATGGATTTTGTCCCCGTGATAGGTAGGCATATTGGATAAAAAATAGGGAACGGTTTGACTACCAATTAAGTAGCAACGTTCCTCATCCTCCTTCACTTCCCTGCTCTGGCAGAAGGAACAATGGGGAACCCGTTCTCCAATTTTCCAACCAGTCAATCGACGAGCCGCAGGATTCATCATATGAATGAATCGCTGGTCATCCATTACTAAAATGCCATCTTGAATATGTTCATAGATTTGTCTCAAATAGGAATCCTTCAAATCAATGGATGTTTCCATATGGCACCCCCTTCCTATTATTATAATATTCCGACAATACAAAAGGAAGGAGGTTTACGGAAAAATACCTTAGTGGGTATGGTGAACAGCACAACGATTGGGACCGATTTCTAATTCGAGCATTTCATCGGCTGTGGCCAGTTTGATTCCTTTATTAATGGCAAGAATATCAAGATAGTTTGGCGGTGTGACAGCGGAAGCAGATTTAGCTACTTCTTCCACAAACTCCTCAATGGACTTACCTTCCATGATATCATTGTTTTTGCGAATATCCCCTAAAAGGCTGCCAATATACCCCTCTGCATTCACCTCTTCAGCAAAGCTGGCATAATGGCCAGGCAACACAAGGACATCATCAGCAAATTGAGACACTTTGCTATAAACGGTGTCATACAAATCTTTGGCCCACTCTCTGGCTTTACCACCTAAATCCGGGCGGCCTAAGCCACTGACAAAAATAGTATCCCCAGAGAAAAGGAGGCGGTTATTGATCAGGAATGAGACACTTCCAGGGGTATGGCCTGGCGTATTCACCACAACCACATCCAGTTGCACTTTTTCAAAATTAATTTGTTTATAGTTTTCTAAAGCTTCAAAGTCAAAGGTTGCCCCTTCACTTTTCATTACGTAATAGTTAGCTCCCGTTTGTTGGGCCAGTTCATGCCCCCCAGATATATGGTCTGCATGTAAATGGGAGTCAACAATATGGGTAATGGCAACCCCTTCTTTATCAGCAAGAGCAACAAATTCATCAATAAAACGGACAGGGTCTACAACTAAAGCTTCCTTGCCAGACACAATCATATAGGATAAGCAGCCTTTTCCCACACGGATAAATTGATAGACTTTCACATTTTCATCCTCATAGGCGGTAACAGGGTATAAATATTCACTCCAGGTTTTCATGCCCCCCAGTAAATAAGAGATGTCTAGTCCTTTTTCCTCAATTTTTTCCGCTATAAATTTTGCCGATCCTTCCTGGGCACAAACTACGACGATTTTTCGGTCTGTTGGAAGTTGATCAATAACGGGATCCACTCCATCAATTAATTCATAGTACGGGATATTTAAATGGGAAACATTGGCGCCTTCGATTTTCCAATCTTGAAAATCCTCTTCGTTACGCACATCTAGTAAGAATAATCCTTCTTCCTTTACCACCATTTGATTTAATTCTTGAGCCGTAATTCCCTGTAATGCCATTTCACATTCCCCCCATTTATCAAATTAAATGACGTCTTCCTCTTCGACAGGTCCATCCCATTGAACCATCCCAGGCAACACATTATACACTCTATTGAAACCTAACTTCTTCATATATTTGCAGGCATAATCACTGCGATTTCCTGTGCGGCAAATCACATAATAGGTCTCTTCTTGATTAAACTTCGCCAGGTTTTCTGTAAAGTTGGATAGGGGAACATTGAAGGCAGTAGGTACATGGCCTAACATAAATTCAATATCTTCCCGAACATCCATAATGTGAATAGGCTTCTCTGTTAACAGCTTTTTCAATTCGGTGTTGGTAATCACGTTAGGAAATAACATAGGTTCTTTTCTTACATGACTCATGGCTTTTAGAATATAGTGATGGGTTTTCTGATCTTCTGTAAAGGAATCATAGTAGCGGTCATTGGTTTCTGAAGTCCACCCCTTTAGCACCAGTTGAAAATTAAGGGTGTCTTCTGTAATGACTTCTACAATTTCCCCACCTTCCAGGCGATCCAAAGACTCTTTCAGTTGAACCAATACCATTGGGCAATCATAGCCTGAACAATCAATGGTGGCGTGAATATTACAACTTGTCATAAGTCCCCACTCTCACTTTAACAATATTTCATACCAGATTTTCACAACCGTTGCTCCAATTAGTAGAAACAAAACATTTTGTAACACTTTCACATTCATTTTTTTGCTCAACCCCGCACCCAGGGGGGCCACCAGCAAACTGGCAACCACCATGACAATGGAAGGGACTAACAGCATATGCCCCCCAAATAGTTTCCCTGCTGTTGAACCAATGGAAGAGATAAAGGTAATGGCAAGGGAGGAACCAATAGCCACTCTTGTTGGGATTTTTAAGAGGACAAGCATCACAGGCACTGTAATAAATGCCCCTGCTGCACCCACGATTCCCGAGGCAGTCCCAACAATTAATGATGAAATAACCGCCAAACCCTTATTAAAATCAACGGTTGTACCTTCTCCCTTTTCATCCCCTTTTTTCGGCAACAG
>CALNBV010000216.1 GCA_937874515.1 uncultured Paenibacillaceae bacterium
GCCACCCTGGAAAACACCGAAAAGTATATGGCAAAACAAACGGAAATAAAATTAAAAGAACATGTAGAAAGAGCCCTTCATCGTTCGGGAGCAGACCTCCTTGACCTACAACGCATATTTCGCAGAGACAAAAAATTGTGGAATAAAGTAAAGGGCCATATGGATGAACTGATGAAAACCGCGGATATAAATATTGAAGTAGACATTCAATTGACTTTAAAAGGGACTGAAACATAAGAAACCCCCTCGTTTTTGGAAAAACGGGGGGGTTCTCTATTAATGGAATTCTACATCAATATGGCATAACATGATGGTTTTATTCTAATACGGTAATCCATGGACGTTCCTTATTCCAATGGACATCCACCCTTGTGGAAAAACATTCACTTAATTGTTGTGAGGTTAATATATCATCACGATTTCCCTGGGCAAGAACTTGTCCCTTTTTTAACAGGATGACTTTAGAAATTGTGGGTACAATTTCTTCAATGTGATGGGTTACATAGACGATTGAAGGACCTTCCGGGTTCTCCCCCATGTGTTGTATGGTTTGCAATAAATTCTCCCGGGCTAATACATCTAATCCATTACAAGGTTCGTCCAAAATTAACAGCCCCGGTTTAGCCATTAATGCCCGGGCAATTAATACTTTCTGTTTCTCTCCCTGGGATAATTGAAAAAATGGACAATCCTTAAAATGGTCGATTTTTAACTGTTTCAGAATAGTTGTTGCGTATTCCACATCTTCCTTTTCCACCTTTTCATAGATTCCAAAGGAAGCGAATTTTCCGCTGATGACGATATCAAGAACCGGTTCTTCCCCGTGAATTTGCTCATGCAGGGCATTGCTTACCCAGCCAATAGAACGGCGTAGTTTTCGTAAATCTGTGTTTCCAAACCGTTGATTAAGAACCCATACTTCCCCCTTAGATGGCCACATGGTCCCTGCAATTATTTTCAGAAGTGACGTCTTTCCACTTCCATTCAATCCTACAAGGGCCCAGTTCTCCCCTTTTTGAATGGTCCAATTAATATGGTTTAATATAGTACGGCTATCCCGCTTCCAGATAATATCTTTTAGTTCAACAATCAATTAATCCATCTCCTTTTTCAATCCGGTACACCATACTTTGCATTATACTACTTTTTGTAAAGAAAACTTGGTTAGCGCCAAGCCTTTAAGACGTAAGAAAAAGTCGGCCAAAAAGGCCGACCTTAGTATTATATCTTATGAAGTTAAGTTAAATCTTTATATACAGTAATCGCAAAGATAAGAAGACCGACCAGCATTGCAATGGTAGCAATTCCTGATAACCATCCTAAAGAAAGTAAACCGCCAATGATTCCGACTGGTAAGCCAATGTTATATACCCAGAAGTATGTTTGAGCCAACCCAGTCTGTGCAGCTTTTGGGAAAACATGATAAATAATACCTGCCAGAGCTAAACTTGCCCAACCTGCGCTTAAGTTTGCAACCAGAGAACCTAAATCTGTTGGGAAGAAAAAAGAATATAAACCGATAATGGAAGCGATTGCAAAATAAACCGCAGCGATTCTAAGTAAACGTACACCCATTTCTTTTCACCCCCTATCCCCTCATATAGAGATAAGTTAATGTGAAAAAGTTATATCATTTTCTTCTTTGATAAACTATATTCTGCATTGTTCGAAAATTTGACAACTATTTTTCTTTTTTTTAAAATTGTGCTGCATATACAATAAGGAATATCCCAATCATTAATGGTGTGGCTAAATGAGCAATGTTCCAGGGAGCTTTTAATTTCCGGAAAAACAATATCGCTTGAAAGGAAGCTAAAAAACATAGCCCCCCAAGAAAGTAAATAAATTGAGGCAATGCAACAACCCAGGGAAAATAAATGAAAAAGGCAAACATTCCAGATACAATAATCCGCACAACTTTATTCACCCGATTTCCCCCTCATCATTTAAAAAATCTGACCATCGTATTCTTATATTGAAAGGATTGATTCCATCCCATGGACAAGGAGTATACCCAATTAATTAGAAAATTATTCCCTTTTCTTATAATAGATAAAGGCAATGAAAATTTAATGAATATTGCAAAAATTCCTGCCGGGCGTATTGTGTTCCAGGAAGGAGAAGCCTGTGAGGTCATCGCCTTTATTCTCAAAGGAGTCATTAGAGTATCCAAGATAGGAAAAAGCGGGAAAGAATTAAACCTATACCGGGTAAGTTCAGGAGAATCCTGTATTCTTATGATTTCAAGTACCCTTGCCACCATTGGTTACCCGGCTACAGCCACAGTAGAAGAAGATACAGATGTATTAATTCTTTCTGTTCCTGTTTTCAAAAAGTGGATGCAGGAAAACCATGAACTACAAAGGTTCGTCTATAAACTTCTTTCAGAACGATTGGTATCTGTGATGACATTAATTGAGGAAATTGTTTTTCACAAAATGGATGAACGTGTGGCAGAATTCTTGTTGGAAAAAGGAGAAGGGGTAAACTTACTATCTATTACCCATGATCGCATTGCCATGGAATTAGGTACAGCAAGAGAAGTAGTTAGCCGGATTATGAAAGATTTTCAACGTAAAGGCTGGATTGAAATGTCCCGAGGGAAAGTGAAAATTCTCAAGCGAGATTCTTTAGAAAATCTATGTAATGTGACATAGTCACTGAATTATGCCCATTCCTCCTATTATACTGTACCTATAAAGAATACAAGGAGGTACCCGTCATGAAAGCTAATATGGGTTCAGTTGACCGATTGATTCGCTTCATTTTAGGAATTGGCCTTATTTTATTATTTTTCTTTACAGCTGCTCCAATTAAATACTTAGGAATTTTAGGTGTAATTTTTGTCATTACCGCTTTAATCAAATGGTGCCCACTCTATACCCTATTTGGATTCAGTACAAAAACAAAGCAATAACTTATTACTTTAGTCCCGATTATTAATCGGGACTTTTATTTTTATTTAAGAATGGATAAGAGTATTTTCTCCCTTAACCTCCAGGGTAAAATGTTTTTAGATAAAAGGAGAAGGCCAATTCCCTTGCCAATAGGATAGCGGAATCCTGGGTTAGGCCTTGTAGCAACTTGCACTACTTTCCTGGCTACTTCCATTGGGTCACCGTGACTTTTTTCGCTGTCTTTTATATACTGTTCAATCTTATCTAAAAAAGGTCTATATGGGGAATCCTTGCCTTGATTATGGTGCCCTGCCATTCGTTTTCCTTTTGTCCAAATATTGGTTTGATAAGAGCCTGGTTCCACAAGGATAACATGAATGCCAAAAGGAGCTAACTCGAAACGAAGGGATTCACTAAACCCTTCCAGGGCAAATTTTGATGATACATAAGGCGTTAATGCAGGAAAACCCATTAAACCGGAAATACTGCTCATATTAATAATTCTTCCTGACCTAGCTTCTCTCATAAAAGGGACAACTTCCCGAATCATGGAGACCATGCCAAAAAAGTTGGTATCAAATTGTTTCTGCCATTCATCAAGGCTAATCTCTTCCACAAATCCAGCCTGGGCATATCCAGCATTATTCACCAGAACATTTACTCTTCCCGAGGAATCTATTATATGGTTCACAGCTTGCTGAATCGAGCTAGGTTGAGTAACATCTAATTGGAGAATTTCTAAGGAATCCTCTACCTTTTCCTTTCTGGCCAGTTGGAGCAAGGATTCTTTTTGTGCCAAATCCCTCATAGTCGCATAAACATAAAAACCGGCTTTTGCCAATTCAATGCTAATTAATAATCCAAATCCACTGGAAGTCCCTGTTACCAGAGCAACTTTTCTCTTTTTTTCTAAATTCACTAAGGAAAACTCTCCCTTCTTCTATTCTAACAATTTGTGTCTAAATTTTGATCAAAAAGGAGTCGTCAAATTATGGCAAGTTTATTCTCCTATTTTTATGATACCTTGCTAATTCCCCTTGAAAAAGCAGGCATTCAAAGATTTCGCAAAAAACTAATACACAAAGGGACCGGGACTATTTTTTGAGCATGTAAAGATGCCCCAACACTCTTTAGCCACTCTTCAAAATTTTTTCAATCCGGTATGGAAAAAAGTATGTGATGGTTGCCATTTGAATCGGGATACCCTAACTATTGCTAAAAACAATGGCTATCGGATTACATCATTAGAAGTACATATGAAAGGCCTTGTTATTTTTGGTTCCATGATTCCATCATCATCATTAAAATATATGGTATAACTAAAGAAAATCCTTTAATTTAGGAGTTGAAGATCCTTTGTCTGAACGATCCATGCAAAAGGAAATTATCGAAGCCCTACATGTGAAACCAATCATAGATCCAGCACAAGAAATCAGGATGAGAATTAACTTCCTCAAAGATACCTTACTCCAATCTGGAATGAAAGGATATGTATTAGGTATTAGCGGTGGACAAGACTCTTCCCTGGCAGGCCGCCTGGCTCAACTTGCTGTTGAGGAATTAAGAAAGGAAACCGGGAAGAACTATAAATTTATTGCTGTTCGCCTACCTTATGGCATCCAAAGAGATGAAGATGACGCTCAACGCTCTTTAGCATTTATCCAACCAGACGAAACTGTTGTCATCAACATCAAACAAGCAGTGGATGGGTCTATTGCAGCTTTTGAAGAAGCAACGAAGGAATCCTTATCAGATTTCCATAAGGGAAATACAAAAGCCAGGGAACGGATGAAAGCCCAATATGACATTGGTGCCCATTATCAATTGCTGGTCATCGGAACAGACCATGCCGCTGAAGCCGTCACCGGATTTTTTACAAAACACGGGGATGGTGCCTGTGATTTAACTCCCTTAACTGGCATGACCAAAAGACAGGGGAAACAATTATTGCAATTTATGCAGGCCCCCGAAGCCCTTTATTTAAAAGTGCCTACTGCAGACTTAGAAGATGAAAAACCCTTGTTGCCTGATGAGGCGGCCCTTGGCATGACCTATGAACAAATCGATGATTATTTAGAAGGGAAAGAATCCCCAAAAGAAATTAGGGAGAAATTAGAGAGAATTTACCGGCAGACCCAACATAAACGGGAGTTGCCCAAAATCCCTTTTTAATAAAGAAGGCGGCACCTTAACCCAGGTGCCGTTTTTTTCATGTGAATCATCATCATAAATCTTACCCCCGGGGGAAACTTTAACTTTTAAGAAAACTAAGGGGGGGGTGGCTTCTCTATGCACTATTTTATTGGCCATCGAATTGTAAATGGAAAAGATGGGTTTACCGTTATTTTATATTTAGATGAACATCGTTCTGAGTTTGCCACAGAGTTAGGGGATCTACAGAATGAGCAAAAGGATACCATTCATAAAAGTGCCCTAGAATATATTAAGGAGAAATTTCCGAAATTCAAAGTAAATGTTGTTAAAGTTGTTCTGGGATCCATGTTGTTGAGCAGTTTTCCCATTGGGGGCATAGGACTGGCTGCAGAACCCATCCAGAATCCTGTCCCGGAAAAGGCAACGCAAACCATGACCATTTCAAATACCTCATACACTGTAGTTAGTGGAGATACCCTTTATTTAATTGCCCGAAGATTCAATACCACTGTATCTGCCATTAAACAGGCGAGCAATTTAACGGGAGATACCATCTATGTGGGACAAAAATTAACCATTCCTGGTGCCGCCACAACCACACCTGCTCCTGCTCCTGCTCCTATCACCCAGAATACGACCTATAAAGTTGTGGCAGGAGATAGTCTCTACAAAATCGCCCTGCAATTTAAAACCACTGTATCTGCCATTAAGCAAGCCAATAACCTAACAGCTGATACCATCTATGTGGGACAAGCCTTAACCATTCCTGGTACAACAACGACCACACCTGCTCCTGCTCCCACAACTCAGAATACCACTTATAAAGTTGTGGCCGGAGATAGCCTTTATAACATTTCCCGGCAGTTTAATACGACGATTGATGCCCTTAAACAGGCCAATAACTTAACAGGGGATGCCATCTATATTGGACAAACCTTAACCATTCCCGGTACAACTACAACCACGCCCACTCCTCCCCCTGTACAGCAAGAGCAACCAGCTCTTTCCATTGGTGCACAGGGTCCGGCTGTGGAAAATTTACAAAGGAATCTGCAAAATTTAGGTTTTATTTCTGGGGTTACAGGAATGTTCGATAATAACACTGCAGAAGCCGTACGGGCCTTTCAAGGTCTTTATGGATTACCCATCACCGGGGCAGTAGACAATACAACCCAATCTGTCATTGACCATGCCCTTATTAAAAAAGCTATCGCAACAGATGCTGCTAAATATACTGGTACGCCCTATGTTTGGGGTGGAGCCTCTCCATCAGGCTTCGACTGTTCCGGTTTCGTCCATTATATGTTTAATTCCCATGGTTTAGATATGCCTCGTACTACCTCAAGAGATCTCTATAAAATGGGAACCCCCATTTCCCGGGACCAATTACAACCAGGGGATCTGGTATTCTTTGCAGTAAACGAACCAGGGGTCATATCCCATGTGGGAATTTACGTAGGGAATAATCAATTTATTTCTGCTACAACGTCCAAAGGGATCTGGACAACTTCATTGGATAACACATTTTGGGCTCAGTATTATGTAGGTGCGCAACAGGTTTAAGAAAAATGGAGGATAAAATTGGATAACATAAAACAGGGGTATAGGGGAATTTTATAAGGGAAGAAAGGTGTGAATTGGAAATGATTTTAAAATCATTGCTTGTGCCCATTTTAGCAGGGGTATTGACAATCAATGGAATTCCCCCAACCAAGACAGTAAGCCCACCCACGGAAGCTACCATGGCTACATCACAGTATACTGTGGTATCAGGTGACAGCCTTTATAAAATTGCAAAAAAGTTTGGCGTATCTATTGCCACCATTAAAAATGTCAATGGGTTAAAAAGTGATTCCATAAATCCTGGACAAGTATTATCCATTCCTGGTACGGGTGCTACCATCTTAGGCTTTACCCCCCTTTATGTAGGGTCAAGAGGTTCAGCGGTATCCACCCTGCAAAAAAACTTAAAGGCCTTAGGCTATTATACCTACGGAAGCATTACCGGGTATTATGGAACCGTTACCAGGCAAGCTGTGTCAAATTTCCAACGGGCTTATGGTTTAGCAGCATCAGGAAACGTGAATTCCGCGACAAATACACAAATTTGGCATGCACTTGTTAAGAAAAGATTGGTTGCCCACACCTATAGATATACCGGGGTTCCTTATAAATGGGGAGGTTCCACTCCAAGTGGATTTGATTGTTCCGGTTTTGTTTACTATATGTTTAATTATGAAGGGGTTAAATTCCCTCGCACCACCTCAGAAGAAATCTATACCATGGGAACACGAGTTACAAGTACAGCTAATTTAAGACCAGGGGATCTTGTCTTTTTTGCTGTTAATCGTCCCGGCGTTATTTCCCATGTTGGGTTTTATGAAGGAAACGGCAAATTTATTTCTGCAACAACCTCCAAAGGAATTTATACTTACCCATTAACCACAGGATACTGGGCAAAATATTATATGGGAGCAAAAAGAGTGTATTAAAGAAAACGTCAGGAAGGCTTTCCCTTCCTGGCGTTTTTTTTTACCCTTGTTTCCGTGGATTATTTTTTGCCATAGCTACAAAAGAGCGTTCATCTTCAATTAAACCACAGGCCCCACATTGAATTCGCTTTTCACTCCCATGGTAAGGCATATGAAAAGGTTCTAATTGCTCCTGTGTGAATGTATTGGTAATCTCGCCTGTTTGTGGATCTTTTTTTACATAATGAGGAGGTTGGTCAATAATTGTGAAGCGGCTTCGGTTGGTTTTACAAGAAGGGCATAAATATGGGGTATTCATTATCCATCCTCTTTTCTTTCTTTTTCCTTATTTTATCCATTCAACAATTGGAATATTATATATTCATTGAGATTGGTCCTTTTATCTCCCTTTTTACCAAATATGATTTATAATACTTGTATGTAATTCGAAAGATAAGAGGAGTTTTTCAATTGAGAACAATACCAGCCGAGTATAATCTAGCACGAGATATTGATCGATTTGCTGATGATCCTCAACGAATTGCCATTCGATGGGAAAATGAGCATGGAGTAAAAAAAGAGCTGAGTTATTTGCAACTTCGAGAAGAGTCCAATCAATTTGCAAATGCATTAAAACAAGCGGGTTTAACCAAAGGAGATACCCTAATGGTTATGCTTCCCCGCACCCCTGAAACCTATAGCGTTTACCTGGGAGCGTTAAAAAGTGGAATCATAATTACTCCAGGTTCTGAGTTATTACAACCTAAAGACTTGCTTTATCGCATTCAACACTCCAAAGCGAAGGCTGTGGTTTGTTATCATTCTTTGCATGATCGCATCGATGTGGTCCGTAATCAGTCATCAGATCTTACCCATTTTATTTCTGTTGGCGGTGAACAAGAAGGATGGACAACCTATGATGAATTCATCGCATCCATGTCCAATGACTTTGAAATCGTTGCTACCCGTTCTACGGATATCGCTTTTTTAAATTACACATCTGGAACAACTGGGAACCCTAAAGGGGTTATTCATTCCCATAGTTGGGGTTACATCCATCAAATTGTAGCTGCTAAACAATGGTTAGGAATTAAAGAGGGGGATGTGGTGTGGGGAACAGCCGCACCTGGCTGGGGAAAATGGACCTGGACTCCCTTTTTATCTGCATTAGGATCTGGTGCAACCAGCATTTCCTATCTGGGCACCTTTCATCCTCGAAAATATATGCATATCATTAATGAATATCAAGTAAACGTACTCTGCTGTACTCCTACTGAATATCGCATGTTAGTGAGACTCCCTAACTTAGATCAATATAAAATATCTTCTTTACGCTATGCTGTTAGCGCAGGAGAAGCGTTAAATCCACAAGTCATTGAGAAATTCAAAGATCAATTTGGCATTACCATTCGTGATGGGTATGGTCAAACAGAAACCACCTTATTAATTGGTACCCTGGCCGACATGGAAGAAAGACGGGGTTCCATGGGGAAACCAACTCCAGAGAATATCGTAGCGATCATTGATGAAGATGGTAACCATCTCCCTGCAGGGGAAGTAGGTCATATTGCTATTCATAAAGATTCACCTGCTTTGTTTAAAGGGTATTTAAATGAACCAGAACGGACCGCTTCTTCATTTAAAGGAGACTGGTATTTAACAGGAGATTTAGCTAGCATGGATGTGGATGGTTATTACTGGTATAAGGGCAGAGCTGATGACGTTATTATTAGTTCCGGATATACCATTGGCCCTGCAGAAGTTGAAGATGCCCTTGACCTTCAT
The DNA here is from genome assembly GCA_937874515.1 of uncultured Paenibacillaceae bacterium. Lineage (GTDB taxonomy): Bacteria > Bacillota > Bacilli > Aneurinibacillales > Aneurinibacillaceae > CALNBV01. The sequence continues at coordinate 9,308 of CALNBV010000216.1, forward strand.
CCAGCAGTGCATGAATCCGCAGTAGTAGCCAGCCCTGACGAAGTTCGAGGTTTCATCGTGAAAGCCTTTGTTGTTCTTAAAGATCCAAAACAGGCTTCAGATGCCCTAATTAAAGAACTGCAACATCATGTGAAAAACGTGACTGCTTCATATAAATATCCAAGGGAAATTGAATTCATTTCCGATCTGCCCCGTACCATTTCTAATAAAGTGAGAAGAGTTGTGTTACGGGAATTAGAAAGAAGTAAAAAATTAGCACTTACTTAAAAGAAGTCGGGGATATCCCCGACTTCTTTAATTTTTAATGAATTATTAACTTACCTTCCGTAAATGGCGATAATAAACCGTCTCCCCTTTTTCATTAGCAATAGACATGATTAAATCCCCTGGGAGAAACTCAACCCCGTTTTTCTCTGTTTTCTTCGTCACAACGGTCACAGCCCAAACCTCTTTGATGTTTGGAAAATCCGTATATTTAACCTTCATTAACCCCTGATCATATGTATAGGTTATATTTCCTTGTGCTGAATTAAAAAGCTTTTCCAGCTGGGTTGCTCCAATATCGGCCTTTTCATTTGCCATATAGGAATAAAAGCGGCCATCCTCATATATTCCAAACCACTGATAGTTAAAAGGCCAGGGATTAATTTTATTTTGTTTTTTCATTTCGTCATTCCATTGAACCAATTCCCAATAGCCAACCATTTGCCCCTTTTGGGCAACCTCATAATATTCCATTTTGTTTTTAAAATAGGCATGGGCAATAAAATATGTGATGCCGATGAAAATAAGTACTCCCAACCCAATTAATGACCATTTATACCCCTTTTTCACTGACGTTCCTCCTGTACCTTAATACTGTTTTCGTTATTTTTCCCCTAAATTTAATATTCCAATGATATAATTTTACTTATTTATTAAGATAAAGGAGTAAAGTATATATGGCAAAGCTTTGTCCAATTTGCGGAAATGATAATCAATGCGGGAATGAAGCTGGGAAACCCCACGGAACATGTTGGTGTGATACTGCAGGATTTCCTGAAGGCATTTTTCAATTAATTCCAGATGAACAAAGGGGAAAATCCTGTATTTGTCCTGATTGTTTAAATAAGTACAAAAAAGAAAATCAATGCTAAAGAAAACGCAGGGAGTTCCCTTGCGTTTTTTTTTACACTATTTTTGACTCCAGCATATCACTTTAATTATCATCACCATCATCATCCGATAATGAAGATAATAAGGAAAAAAAATCTCCAAGCAATGTTAATATGCCACCCACAATGGCTAGTTTTTGCGCTGTCGATAACGTCTTAGGAGCCAAAATAAGTACCCTCCCTATAGTAGACTGTCATGACAGTATATGTGTCCCGTAGGCAAGTAGAGTGGACTTTTAACCAAGTTATTAAATATTTTTTTAATCGTTTTCTATTTGGTCGATTTCTTTAAGCATAATTTCCTTTGATTCAGATTTAACCTTGCGAACAGGCTAAAACTCCATAGAACGTATAACTATCTATAAAAAAATGATGATAAAACCGTGTGCTATCGAAAAGATTTACGATAGAAAACCGGCTTTTCATCATTGGGTTTCTTGCATCTGATGGCCCCGAGAGGAATCGAACCTCCGACGCACGGTTTAGGAAACCGACGCTCTATCCACTGAGCTACGGAGCCATTGTTATACCATAGATTTTCTTTATTATACAGAAGACTGCAAACCACTTCAATTATTACCTGAAAAATAATTAAGAAAAATTGGTTGCCCTTATGGATACCCACCCCTTTAAATTCCCTACATTCCAAAGAAATTCAACATCAAACAACATTTTACTACTTTAACCCCGATTTTTCTGTTTTAAAGAAAAACGTTGCCAACATGAATTAATTAATGGTACTGTATTAATACAGCGCAAGCGAAAACGATTTTATATTAAGACAGTGCATTGATTACATCGAGGTGTAGACATTGGTATCGGAACGTATACGAAATAAGAAATTAAATGACAGAATTGTTTCTAAAGAAGAAGCTGCCTCCTGGTTTCAAGATGGAATGACCGTTGGTTTTAGTGGATTTACTTCATCTGGTGATGCGAAAGTGATGCCTCGGGCGATTGCGGAACGTGTGAAAAGAGAAAATATTCCCTTAAAACTAAACATCTACACAGGAGCCTCTGTTGGCCCTGACATCGATACTGTCCTTTCAGAAGCGGGAATTATGAATCTTCGATTGCCTTTCCAATCTGATTCCACATGTCGAAATAAAATTAACAAAGGTGAAATGTTATATATAGACCAACACCTTTCACACACAGCAGATACCATTCGTACAGGGGCAATACCCCAGGTAGATATTGCTGTAATAGAAGCCTTAGCTCTTACCGAAGAAGGATATATTATCCCAACTACATCTGGTGGGAATAGCATAATTTTTGCAGAAAATGCGAAAGAAATTATTATTGAATTAAACCTGGCTCAACCCCTTTCATTAGAAGGCATTCACGATATGTATGATGCCGGCATGCCTGGAAAGCGGGGACCCATTGGGATTTCCTCCGTTGACCAACGAATCGGCACTCCTTACATTATTACTGATATAAACAAAATTAAAGGAATTGTCATCACAGAAGAACCGGATCATCCTAAAAAACTGGTTGAAGCGGATGAGGAAACAAAGACCATTGCATCCCATATTATTAATTTCCTCCGTGATGAAATTAAATCTGGCAGATTGACCAAACTTCCCGCTCTCCAATCCGGGGTAGGGTCTGTTGCCAATGCAGTTTTCCATGGTTTTCTAGAATCTGATTTTTCGGATCTGGAATTATATGCTGAAGTGTTACAAGATGCTGTTTTTGACTTGATTGACGCCGGAAAAATTCGGTTTGCGTCCGGTGGTGCCCTTACATTATCCAAGGAAAAAATGGATGTTGTACTGGGTAACTTTGAAAAATACCGAGACAAAGTCATCCTGCGACCGCAAGAAATATCAAATCACCCTGAAGTCATCCGCCGGTTAGGATTGATTACCATGAATACCGCTCTTGAAGTTGATATTTACGGAAACGTAAATTCCACCCATATTATGGGGAACAAAATGATGAATGGTATTGGTGGTTCCGGTGACTTTACACGTAACGCCCGTATTAGTATTTTTGTGACGAAGTCTATTGCGAAGAATGGAGCTATTTCCAGTATTGTTCCCTTTGTCTCACACGTGGACCACTCGGAACACGATGTAGATATGATTGTCACTGAACAGGGTATTGCTGATTTGCGCGGTCTAGCTCCAACAGAAAGGGCCATGGAGATTATTGAGAATTGTGTACACCCTATGTATCAAAACCAATTATATCAATACTTCCAGGAAGCCCTTTCCCGTGGCGGTCAAACTCCACATGTTATGGAGAAGGCATTCTCTTGGCACATCAGATATATGAATGAAGGAACAATGCTGGATAAGAATTCTAAATTCGTTAAATAGCTATTTATTGGGCAAAGGCAGTCCCTCCCGACTGCCTTTGCCACCCTTTTTTCCTCAAATAACCTCTCATACTTCCTCAGGACAAGGCCAAAATAATATGACCTTGCTATTTTCATTCCCTTTTTTTCTGCTTTATCGACAAAACTTCTGTTTTTTTTGTAATCATGCTGTCGAAAATTGCGATACGTGATATTTTGTATAAATAAAATAATTAGATATATTTAATCAATTTAGGTATTTGGGGTGGTAAGAATGATTGATACTAAACGCATTCGCAATGAAGAGTTAAGAAACCGCATTGTAACTGCTGAAGAAGCTGCTAGTTGGATTCAAGATGGCATGGGTGTTGGCTTTAGTGGATTTACATCTTGTGGTGATGCAAAAGCAGTTGCTGTTGCTTTAGCTGAACGTGTAAAAAAAGAAAATAACCCGTTAAAAATCAAAGTATATACTGGTGCTTCTGTTTCTCCTGAAATTGACACGGTGTTATCAAATAGTGGGATCATGTCTTATCGTTTCCCTTTCCAATCTGATAAGGCTTGTCGGACAAACATTAATAAAGGTAATGTTGCCTATGTGGATGCACACCTTTCTGAAAATGCAGATACCTTTAGAAACGGTGTATTACCTGTAGACGTTGCAATTGTGGAAGCGCTTTCTATTTCAGAAGAAGGTTACATTTATCCAACCACTTCTGGCGGAAACAATGCCATTTTCTGTGATATGGCAAAAGAAATTATCGTTGAATTAAACGTTGGCCAACCAATTAATTTGGAAGGCATTCATGATGTGTACAATCCTGGAATGATGGGAGAACGTGGCCCTATTCCGATTAATAAAGTGGATGATCGCATTGGTACTCCATACATCAAAGTAGACCCTGCAAAAATTAAAGGGATTGTAATCACCGATCATTTAGATACACCGAAGTCCCTGGTTGCTCCTGATGAAGTTACAATTACCATTGCAAACAATTTGATTAATTTCTTACGGAAAGAAATCAAAGAAGGTCGTTTACCGCAACAACTTCCAACTCTTCAATCTGGTGTAGGATCTGTTGCTAACGCTGTATTCTATGGATTCCTTGATTCTGAATTTGAGAACATTACCTTATATTCTGAAGTACTCCAAGATGCAGTATTTGACTGTATTGATGCTGGTAAAATCAGTTTTGCATCCGGCGGAGCTTTAACCCTTTCTCAAGAGAAGATTGATTCCGTTGTTTTAAACTTTGATAAATATAAAGACAAAGTCCTTCTCCGTCCACAGGAGATTTCCAATAATCCAGAAGTCATTCGCCGTCTCGGCTTAATTTGCATTAACACAGCCCTTGAGTTCGACATTTATGGAAATGTTAACTCCACTCATGTTATGGGCAATAACTTAATGAACGGTATTGGAGGATCTGGTGACTTTACCCGCAATGGCCGTATCAGTATCTTCGTAACCAATTCTATTGCCAAAGGTGGCAAGATTTCCAGCGTTGTTCCTTTTGTCTCTCACGTGGACCATTCAGAACACGATGTAGACATTCTCATTACGGAACAAGGCGTTGCTGACCTCCGTGGATTAGCTCCAAGAGATCGCGTAATGGAAGTCATTGAAAACTGCGCACATCCAATGTACCGTCCGCAGTTGTATGAATATTACCAAGAAGCTCTTGCACGTGGTGGACATACCCCTCATGTGCTTGAAAAAGCATTTTCCTGGCATGTTCGTTTCGTTAATGAAGGAACCATGCTGGACACCAGCAAAACGATGCAAGAAGCTTAAAAGCAAGATATTCTTGCTCCATCCTCATACCCAAATCAGAAAGGGCATTCCTTATCAGGAATGCCCTTTCGCATGTTTTGTATTATTTTATTTCTTACTAATTTTTTCGATGTTCCCCATGTAAGGACGTAACACCTCAGGAATAAGAATACTGCCATCCTCTTGTTGATAATTTTCCATTAACGCAGCTACAGTCCGTCCAATAGCAAGCCCAGATCCGTTTATAGTATGGACAAACTCTGGTTTTGCCTTCGTATCTCTTCTAAAACGAATGCCTGCCCGGCGTGCCTGGAAATCCTCAAAGTTACTGCATGAAGAAATTTCCCGGTACGTGTCGTAGCTGGGAATCCATACTTCAATATCATATTTTTTCGCAGCGGTAAAGCCTAAATCACCAGTACACATGCTCATTACCCGATATGGAAGGCCTAATAATTGAAGAACCTTTTCCGCATCATTTACAAGCAATTCTAATTCCTCATAGGAATCTTCCGGCCTAACAAACTTTACCAATTCCACTTTATTAAATTGATGCTGGCGGATCAAGCCACGGGTATCTCTTCCCGCAGAACCAGCTTCAGAACGAAAGCAAGAGCTAAAGGCAGCGTATTTAATAGGAAGGGTTGCCCCTGGTATAATTTCATCCCGATGATAATTGGTAACAGGAACTTCTGCTGTAGGAATTAGAAAATAATCTGTTTCAGCTAATTTAAAAGCATCTTCCTCAAATTTAGGAAGTTGGCCTGTCCCTGTCATACTACTACGGTTCACAATGTATGGAGGAAGGATTTCTTCATATCCGTGCTGAGATGTATGTAAATCTAACATAAAGTTATACAACGCTCTTTCTAAGCGAGCTCCTGCCCCTTTATAGAAGACAAAGCGGCTTCCAGTAACTTTAGCAGCCCCTTCAAAATCAAGGATGCCTAAGTCGGCTGCAAGGTCCCAGTGGGGCTTCGGTTCAAAAGGAAAGGTGGTCACTTCTCCCCAGTGGCGTACTGGAACATTATCCTCTTCCGTTAAACCAATAGGAACGCTTTCATGAGGAACATTAGGGATGGAAAGCATAATCCGGTTCATTTCTTCCTCTAATTGGCGAACTTCCTCATCAAATTGTTTAATTTGATTTGATACTTCTTTCATTTCTTTAATTAACCCGTCCGCGTCCTGCTTTTCTTTCTTTTTCCGGGCAATTTCCTCAGATACAACATTGCGTTTATTTTTTAATTGCTCGCTTTCCGTCAACATAGCTCGACGCTTTAAATCTAACTCAGCAAAAGCATCAATTTCATTTATACGCTCCCCACGATTGTCGAGGGCTTTTTTAACTTCTTCAAAATTATTGCGCAATCGTTTGACATCCAACATAATCGATCAGGGGCCCCCCAACTTTATACGTAAAACAAATTTCTTTTAATTTACTATAATATGGTGCTAGATGTAAAGGAAGATACCTTTTGAATCAAAGCATCTTCAGCCAACAGCCAATTAGAAAGACATACAAAAGCATCCCCCACAAAAGAGGATGCTTTTTATTTATTTAAACCGTTTGTCCACGATATTCAATAACCATTTGTAAAAAGTAATCGTGCATCCGTGCATCATCGGTTAATTCTGGATGGAATGAGGAACACAGGAGATTACCCTGGCGTGCTGATACGATTTCACCGTTGTATTCGGATAATACTTTTACATTTTCTCCAATCCCTAAAATCAATGGAGCACGAATAAATACGGCACGAAAATCTTCAGCCACTCCATCAATAATTAAGTCTGTTTCAAAGCTTTCCCGCTGTCTGCCGAACGCATTCCGTTGAACGGTTATATTCATCAATCCAAGGTGATTCCAATCTTGCCCCGCAATTTCCCCAGCCAAAAGAATAAGTCCGGCGCAGGTGCCAAATATGGGTTTATTCTGTGCGGAAAACTCTTGCAATGCAGTATCAAAACCATATTTCTTCATTAGTTTCCCAATGGTTGTGCTTTCCCCGCCTGGCAATATAATGCCATCGATGTCATTTAGTTGTTCCACTTTCTTGATGGCAACTGGCTCAGCTCCCACTTTTTCAAGAAGCTTCATATGCTCAGCTACAGCACCCTGTAATGCTAGTACTCCAATTTTCATTTGAAATTACCAGCCACGAGACGCCATGCGTTGATTATCTAATAAGGAAGCAACATCGATCCCTTTCATTGCTGAACCAAGGTTTTTAGAAAGGTTGGCGATTAACTCGTAATCTTCATAATGGGTTGTTGCTTCAACAATCGCACGGGCAAATTTCTCAGGGTTATCAGATTTGAAGATACCAGAACCAACAAATACCCCATCAGAACCAAGATGCATCATTAACGCTGCATCTGCAGGTGTAGCAACACCACCAGCTGCAAAGTTAACAACCGGTAATTTTCCGTTTTCATGAACATATTTTAAGAGTTCATAAGGAGCGCCTAATTTTTTCGCTTCAGCCATTAATTCATCTAGAGACATGCTAGACACTTTGCGAATTTGGCTTTGCATCATGCGTTGATGGCGTACCGCTTCAACCACATTACCTGTGCCTGGTTCACCTTTTGTACGAATCATAGAAGCCCCTTCTCCAATACGACGAAGAGCCTCTCCAAGGTCACGGGCACCACAAACGAAAGGAACAGTGAAAGCATGTTTATTAATATGGAACTCCTCATCTGCAGGAGTTAATACTTCTGATTCATCAATATAATCTACACCAAGAGATTCAAGAACTTTTGCTTCAACAACATGGCCAATACGAGCTTTAGCCATTACTGGAACAGAAACTGCTGCCATTACTTCTTCAACAATCGTTGGGTCAGCCATACGGGCTACGCCACCAGCTGCACGAATATCTGCAGGAACCCGTTCTAAAGCCATAACAGCTACAGCACCAGCTGCTTCTGCGATTTTAGCTTGTTCAGCATTGACAACGTCCATAATCACGCCGCCTTTTTGCATTTCAGCCATGCCACGTTTAACACGAGTTGTACCTTGTTCTGCCATTTTAAAATCCTCCTGAACACATATAAATTCCATTCTATATTCTTAGCAACGTAATCATAAAAATAATTTTACATAAAAACGAATCAAAATACAAGAAAAGAGACAGGAATAATTAGCTTAATCTTTCTTTGGTAATTTCCGTAGAAATTTACGAAACATGAAGAATCCGCCAATAAAGATCATGATTGCAATAAAGGCTGGAATAACAAGGATCGCCCATTGCCAACCAATTGATAGTTGTCCCATGGATCTCCCTCCTCCATAGTATTTTTTTATTTAGGAAAACCAGCCCTTCACTGTAGAACCAATGCCGCTAAAGATGTCTCCAATAAATCCAAAGAAACCACGAAACGCCAGTCGAAGCCAACCTGCTTCCCCTACATCTTCTTGAGCCACTAAAATGCCGCCTGCTTGCTTCTCATCAATAGATCGTAAGAAATCATCTGATTTTCCGGATGGAGGTGTAATCATAACACCGCCTACTTGTTGTCCCTTTTTAATTGGAGCCGTTACTTCATTTAATTGGGCTTTTAGTTTGAATCCTTCTTCTTCCCCATATTTAACAGGATACATCACGGGACTTTTTGTTAAAGCTGCAACTTCCTTATCTTTTCCTTTAAGAACCGGTGCGTTTTCATATCCTTGAATGGTTTGATTTTCTGGCAAGAACGTTTTCATAGTATAGGATGAAAACCCATAGTTAAGAAGTTTCTTTGTTTCAGAGAAACGATGCAATTCAGAATCTGCTCCCATTACTACAGAAATGAGCCGCATATTATTTCTTTTCGCTGTACCGGTAAAACAATACTTTGCTTCATCGGTATGTCCTGTTTTTAAACCATCTACACCTTCATATTCTACAATTAAAGATTTCAACATCCAGTTCCAGTTATCCATGCGAAGAGGATTTTCAGTATTCTCACGGAACATTTTCTTCGGAATGCTTGTGGTCTCTAATACTTCTGGATAAGTGGTAATCAATTCTTTTGCCAAAATAGCTGCATCACGAGCAGACATTTTATTATCTCCTTTGGTAGAAGGAGGTGCAAATTCCCCTAACTCATTCAATGGAAAACCAGAACAGGTGGCAAAATGAGTAGTTTTCATACCAAATTTCTGAGCTTTGTCATTCATAATCTTTACAAAATTTGCTTCAGATCCCGCAATTTTTTCTGCAAGTAACACCGTTGCATCATTTGCGGAATAAATCGCCATTGCTTCGTATAATTCTTTTATTGTATGTACGTCACCCTCAGCCAATAAAACGGATGATCCCCCTGGTTTGCCAAGGAACGCTGCATATTCACTAGCGCTTACTTTTTCATCCCATTTGATTTTATTTTGCTTAATTGACTCAAGAACAATGTACTCTGTCATCATTTTCGTCATACTAGCTGGAGCATATGGAACATCTTCATTTAACTTATAAAGTATTTTTCCTGATGAGGCTTCTACAAGAATTGCTGAACGCAAATTCAGATTTAATGTTGGTTGGGCAGTTGCCGCTTTTGCTGTCTTTATAGAAAGAGATGGAATACATAATAAAGCAACTGTTAAAACAAGTGCAATTAATTTTTTCCCTTTGAATTTAAACACAAAATCTCCCCCCGAAAAAATGTCCATAAAAATGTGTTAATTTACATACAAAAGGAAAGACAGAGGGTGTTCTCTGTCTTTCCATTCACCCTTAAGAAATGGAGTAGTTAGGGGCTTCTTTAGTAATTTGTACATCATGGGGGTGACTTTCCTTTAAGCCCGCATTAGTAATACGAATAAACCTAGCATTGTTTTGTAGGGTTTCAATGTCCTTGGTACCGCAATACCCCATACCCGCACGAATACCACCAAGCAATTGGAAAATGGTATCAGAAATTGGCCCTTTATAAGGAACTCGACCTTCAATTCCTTCTGGCACCAATTTCTTTTCGTTTGTGTTTTCCTGGAAGTAACGGTCACTACTACCCTGTTTCATCGCACCAAGGGACCCCATGCCACGATATACTTTAAAACGACGTCCTTGATAAATTTCAGATTCTCCAGGACTTTCTTCACATCCGGCAAAAAGGCTTCCAATCATAATCACAGAAGCGCCAGCGCCAATCGCTTTCACAATATCTCCAGAGTATTTAATTCCACCGTCTGCAATAATCGGGATATTGTATTCTCTTGCCACATCTGCACAATCATAAATGGCCGTAATTTGTGGAACCCCAATTCCTGCTACAACACGGGTTGTACAAATAGAACCAGGTCCAATCCCTACTTTAACTGCAGAGGCACCAGCTTCAATCAAATCACGGGTTGCTTCTCCTGTTGCCACATTCCCTGGAATAATAGTCAAGTCAGGATACTGTTCCCTTACCTGGCGGACAGTATCAAGAACACCTTTAGAATGTCCATGAGCTGTATCAATGATTAACACGTCGATACCGGCCTTAACAAGGGCTTCAGTACGCTCAAAGGTATCTTTGGACACACCAACTGCTGCACCGCATAATAACCGTCCCTGGGCATCCTTAGCAGCGTTAGGGAACTGAATTGCTTTTTCAATATCCTTAATGGTAATTAATCCTTTAAGAACGTTATTTTCATCAACAAGAGGAAGCTTTTCGATCTTATACCGTTGAAGAATTAATTCCGCTTCCTTTAATGTGGTATTTACAGGAGCTGTAACGAGATTTTCCTTCGTCATTACCTCTTCAATTCTTGCAGAATAATCATGTACAAAACGCATATCCCTGTTTGTAATAATCCCAATCAAGCGATTTTGTTCATCTACAATAGGAACACCAGAGATGCGGAATTTAGCCATTAACGCTTCGGCTTCAGAAACTGGTTGGTCAGGATGAAGTGAAAATGGATTAGTGATTACTCCACTTTCAGAGCGTTTTACCCGATCAACCTCACTGGCTTGTTGTTCAATGGTCATGTTTTTATGGACAATGCCAATGCCACCTTGTCGAGCAATCGCAATAGCTAGTGCGGATTCCGTTACTGTATCCATCCCCGCACTAATTAAAGGGATATTTAACTTCACTTTATCGCTCAATCGTGTGGTTACATTAACATCACGAGGTAACACCTCTGATTTCCCCGGAATCAATAGCACATCATCAAAAGTAAGGCCTTCTTTTACAAACTTATTTTCCCACACGTTTATCCTTCCCTTTCAATTTATTTATTTTGTCGAATCTTGATATTATCGAAAGTTTAACAAAACGGCTTTTTTACGTCAAGGAAGTAAATAATGTTCGTCTTTAAATGGCATAATAATTGCATATCTAACTAATATCTTAATAATATTTCCATTCTTACGAATAATTAAAAAACCCAGGTGACGACATGTTTCGAGCTGTTCAGACAATTCTATGCGAAAATCCATATAATAAATTGTGGGATTCCTTTTTGTTTTTCGAGAATGAACCTATAAGCAAAACCTTCTTGCAAGGAATTTATCAGAAGAAACAACCAGAGAAATGCAAGACCCTTGCTTTCCAAAATACAGCAAAATTTATTTATAATATCAAACAATCTCGCCAATACTATGCAGCGGCCATGCAAAGTGAAATATTAATTCGCCCACTCCTTCTTTATTATGGAATGGTTAGCCTTTTAAAAGCCTTTATTCTGACACAAGACCCATTTTATCCTGCTACAACCCGAGTTCTACAACATGGATTAACCAGCCGAAAAATTAAAAAAAACCAATACTCTGTTGGTGAAGATGAAATCAAAATACAAAAAGAAGGGTTGCTTCCCTATGTCTATTCATTCTTGACCAATAAGCCCCTGGAAAATCGTTATAAAGTTCATGAACTATTTGCTTTAATTCCAGAGTTGCAAACCTCATATCAAAAAGTGTATCAAAAGGGAAATCTTATCCCGGTTAATCTTTCGGCATATTATGATTTCCAACATCCTTCAACCCTATTTTATTTGCCCGAATCCGTCTTGGATTATACCCATCGCTCATACCATAGCTTTATTGATTATTTAAATCGTTACAATACGGGTGAAAGTTACTTTGCCCCTTCACCATTGGAAACCCCTGGAGGAATCATCCGTATCAAATGGAATCATCCCTTACAACAAAAAGTAACGGAAAATGGTAATGGTTTTGAAAATCAATTATTTGTTGCAGATTATAAAGGGAATTTTCATTTTCTTATTAGCCCCACGGCGGTTCTCCCGGAAATTACAACCCATTTTATGATCATGTACATTTTAGGAATGTTATGCCGTTATGAAACGGAACGGTGGGGAGAAATTATCTTTTCTTTTTCCTCGGAAGATATGTATATCATTCATGAATTCCTCTCCATATCTAGCCGGAAATTTCCTAATATGATTTATGATGTATTAATGAAGGAACGGAACATTTTCCAAATGTCATAAGGAAGATAAAATACAAATGAAACTAAAAGACCCCTTATCCGACAAAGGATAAGGGGTTTATCTACACACTGAAAACTGAATCAGAAGAAAATAAGCACATAAATTAGGTTAAGCCCTCGATCGATTAGTATTCGTCAGCTCCATACCTTACGGCA
>CALNBV010000217.1 GCA_937874515.1 uncultured Paenibacillaceae bacterium
AGCCATTAGTTTAGGGCTAGCTTTAGTTTCGTGTATGAACATATTTTCCTTGTTAAGGAATGGGTATTGTATTAAAATGACGGGCTAAACTCCAATTGAATAAACTTCCATAAATAGGCATAAAATGATTGTTAAAGTGGTATGGAGGTGTTAATATATGTGTAAAGAAGAATCTAAACATGAGGAGAGTTTTAAAATGGCTACACAAATGCAACCAACTCCTACTCTTTATGGTAAAGATGCAGAAGATGTATTAAATCAAATCAAAAGAAAACCTACAAAAGAACAACGAGCAAAACTTATTGCTGATTACAGAAATAAATTTGCTGGAGTGAAAAAGAAAGGGCTTCGATAATGGCTGAAATGAATACAAAAGCAATTGTGTTGGCTAGATTGACAGAAGATGAAATTGTTAATTTAGCCAATTTTAATTGTGGTGACGATGTAATGAATGAATTTATAAAAACAGAAGCATTTGATGAACAAGAATTAGGTTTAAATACGACTATATTACTGTATTATGAAGGAAGTCTTGCTGCTTTTTGTTCTATTTGTACAGATTCTATTAAACTAGCACATAGCGAAAAGGAAGATTTTCCTTATGCTACTATACCGGCTATAAAAATAGCAAGATTAGGTAGGGATATAAAATTTAGTGATTTTGGATTCGGTAGATATATGATTGCAGTTGTTATTGGAACAGCATTAGAAATTAATGAGTCTGATTGTGGTGTTAGAATGCTTACGTTAGATGCCTATCCAGGGAGAGTAGGATATTATGAATATCTTGGATTCGAAATAAATCAACATAAAGAATATAAGAAAAGAGAAAATATTAGTATGAGATATGATATATTTTGCGAATCACTTTAAATGAAGTCCACCTATTATGGTTGATTTTTTTATTTTTGTTTATCGGAAAATTATGAAATTAGTATTTGGATGGGCGAATTGGATTATTAACCATTAAGATTGTCCGCGTAGTTGAAGAGTTATTGCCTAACCATCGGTTTCAAAAGTTAAACAATTTACAAGCAAAAATCCGCTTCTGCTACTCGCTTTTATACTTTTCCATAAACATCCAATATATTGCTCCGAAAATTAATCCGCAAATCATAAAGATTATCGTACTTTGAACCATTGTCATAATGCCATCATTCCAATGTGTCCAAATTGAGTGAATTAGCCCTACTGGAAGTCCCCATCCAAGAACACCACGAAGGAGTATAAATCTCATTTTTCCCTTTGAACGTGTTTTTTTCCACTGCTCGTTTTGATAGTTATTCATAAACGCCACCCAATAAAGACTTTGTTAATTTATACATCTTAATTTTCCCGAACTATGTATCCTAATTCGTAAGAACGGTAGGTTTAGTTATGACTTTTTTTGATAATCCAATTAGCAAGGGGAAGGCAGGGAAGGAAACCATTCAGTACTATGAAAAAACATATAAAGAAAAATTCATTGTATATAGCACTCGATATAACTATTTGATTCCAGCATATATCGTGGAATTAGGTCCGGAGAAAATCTTATGCGGGAGAAACCCCGGATTATTTTGAGACCAATCCAGTAGTGTATTCTCAACAACAGACCAGATACAATAATATTACAGGGCTACCCTTTCGTTTAGGGCTAGCCTTTTTAGATGCTATAAAATTGCAAAGACTGGGAAAAAGTAAAGATGTACATATTTAAATGAGAAGCAGGTGGAAAAAGTGGAGTTAGAGCAACAGCGTAAGGATATTGTTTCATTAAGAGTTGATATTAATCAAACCATTCATCAAATTGAAAAAATCAGGGATTTATCCGTTGAAAATTATCGGATGGCATTAGGGCCTTTTAAAAATCAGTTTGAATCACTTTCACCTATAGATCAGCAAAACATGAATCCAATCGCTTTTCAATCTTTGCAAAACTACCGGGATATCCAACAGATTACAGATCTTTTACATCAGCTAAATTCAAGCTTAATGGATGTAGGGCAACATTTGGGTCATCCTATTGAGGATGTGCCAAAACTGGATAATAATCCAGCGCCCCCTACAGTGGTGTAATGAAAAGGAGATGAAAAATAAATGCAACGGTTTGAACAGTCTAAAAAAGGAATGAAGAAAAAAGAAGTGTTTGATACCCTTCAGGAAAATCATGAAGAATATCAAAAGGATCAGGCAAGAAAGCGAGATTTAATGGAATCCGTTGAAGATTCAACCACTACTGAATAACAAGATAAGTTTGAGATGCTAGTGAATCAAATAAGATTCGTAGCATCTCTTTTATATTTATAATTTGTCTGAAAATTATGAAATTAGTATTGAAATGGGATGAATTGGATGATAGAATAACCTTGTTGGTTAAAAAAGACAAATATTACATATATCTGTGAGGAGGAAGGAAGAATGAGCTCAGTATCTACCCCTTTAAAAGAGAAAGTTGCAAAGTTTTTAGCTGAACCAAAAAAGCTGTATATTAATGGCGATTTTGTTTTAAGTGTAGCAGAAAAGACATTTCAGACCTTAAATCCGGCAACGGGTGAAGTGTTGGCAACGGTTTATGAGGGACAGAAAGAAGATATTGACTTAGCTGTTCGTGCCGCAAGAGCCGCTTTTGACCAGGGGCCCTGGAAAAAGATGACTCCTTCTCAACGCAGTCGATTAATGTACAAGCTTGCAGATTTAATGGAAGAAAATAAAGAAGAGCTTGCTCAATTAGAAACCTTAGATAACGGGAAACCCATTCGTGAAACAACCATGGCAGATATTCCCCTCGCTATCGATCATCTGCGTTATTATGCAGGATGGACGACGAAAATCGTTGGACAAACCATTCCTGTAAATGGCCCTTTTTTCAATTATACTCGCCATGAAGCAGTTGGCGTTGTAGGACAAATTATCCCATGGAATTTCCCATTATTAATGGCCATGTGGAAAATGGGGGCTGCACTAGCCACAGGTTGTACCATTGTCTTGAAACCAGCAGAACAAACCCCTCTTTCTGTTCTTTATTTCGCTGAATTAGTTGAAGAAGCCGGGTTTCCAAATGGGGTTGTTAATATTGTCCCTGGCTATGGGGAAACAGCAGGACAACCTCTGGTGGACCATCCCTTAGTTGATAAAATTGCTTTCACCGGTTCAACTGAAATCGGGAAGAAAATAATGGAGCGGGCAGCCAAAACCATTAAACGGGTAACCCTGGAATTAGGGGGGAAATCACCCAATATTATTCTGCCAGATGCGGATTTTTCCAAAGCCATTCCAGGCGTGTTAAATGGGGTAATGTTTAACCAGGGACAGGTTTGTTGTGCAGGCTCCCGGGTGTTTATTCCGAAGAAACAATATGACAACGTGGTATCTGATATGGTGCAACACGCAAGAAAAATTAAGCAAGGCAGTGGGTTAAATCAAGATACGGAAATTGGTCCATTGGTTTCTTTAGAACAACAAGATCGTGTAATGCATTATGTGGAAAAAGGATTAAACGAAGGGGCAGAGTTGCTAACAGGGGGAACCACTCCTTTTGATGAAGGATATTTTGTGGCTCCAACTATCTTTGCCAATGTGAATGATGAAATGACTATTGCCAAAGAAGAGATTTTTGGACCTGTTATTTCTGCGTTACCTTACGATGATTTAGATGAGTTAATAGAGCGGGCAAACAATTCTCAATACGGACTTGCTGCAGGAGTTTGGACAAGGGATGTGGCTAATGCCCATTACATTGCCAATAATCTCAGAGCGGGAACCGTTTGGGTGAACTGCTATAATGCCTTTGATGCAGCCAGTCCTTTTGGCGGATATAAACAATCAGGAATTGGTCGGGAAATGGGCTCATACGCATTAGAAAATTATACTGAAGTGAAAAGCGTTTGGATTTCTATGAAATAGAATAATGGATGTAAAAGAGATAACCTCTGGTGGGTTATCTCTTTTTTTAGTTTAAGACTATAGACTTTGGCCCAATGGTTGAATGCCTCCATACTTAGGCAGACCAATCCCACTTTTTCTACATAAAATGAAATGAATAAAACGCCTCGGAAGTGTGATGAGTGTCCTTAGGAGGGAAATATGATACATCTCCATTTACAAGATCTTCTTGAGAAGATTAAAGGAAAAGTTGTAGAAGGACCAGTAAACCCACAACTAACCAATGCAACGGTGCTTCCAAATAAGTTAAAAAGTCACGGAGTATTATTTAATACTCATAACTATAAAACCATTGATTGCTCCCATTTGAAAAATGGTGCGGCCTGGGTAATCATTACAGAAAAAAAACCAGAAATCATCGGAAATCACAGTGGGGTTACCCTGGTTATCGTCCAGAAAATAAGAAAATCTTATTGGAAGTTTATTGAGTATTACCAAAGTCTCTTTGATATACCTATCATTGGGGTAACAGGAACCTGTGGCAAATCAACGACAAAAGATATGATTCGCCATATCCTTAAACAAAAATATAAAAATGTGGTATCTACGTATAAAAGCAGAAATGGGTTAACTATGAATTTGCCCTATTTAACAAAAATAGATGAAAAAACAGATGCAGCCGTCATTGAAATGGGAATTGCCCATCCTAATGATTTGTTAGTTACATGCAGATATTTTCGCCCACAAATCGGGATTATTACGACCATTGGTGTTGACCATTTAGATCAGTTTAAAAACCAGGATCACTATATTCAAGAAAAGGGTACTTTTTTGAAAGGGTTAGGAAATCAAGGGACATTAATTATCAATGGGGACAATGAAAACATTAAAAAAATTGATATGAGCCAATACCAGGGGGACATCATTACCTTTGGCCAGGAGGATTCTTGCCATTATAAAGCAAGTAAAATTACCTACGGAAATGGAGGTATGGAATTTATCCTTCATACGAAGGGAATGACAGTGCCTGTATATGTGCCCGGTTATGGAGAGCATAATGTATATAATGCTATGGCTGCCCTTGCAGCCGTTGCCCTCATCGGGTTTGATATTAAAAAATCCGCAAAGGCCTTAGCCTCCTTTGAACACATTGAACGGCATATTCAATTTTATAAGGGAATGAAGGGATGCACCTTAATTGATGATACATGGAGTTCTAATCCCACATCTTTAGAAGCAGCTTTAAAAGTAGTAAAGAAGTTTTCCCAGGACAAAAAAAATATTGTTGTCATGGGACGAATCGCCTTACTTGGCAATGCTACTGCCAAAATATATACCCAGGTGGGAAGGATGTTAAATAAATACGGCGT
>CALNBV010000218.1 GCA_937874515.1 uncultured Paenibacillaceae bacterium
GACAGCAAAAAACATTGCTAAACAAGTTGGAATTGATCATGTTTTAGCCGAAGTACTACCTGAAGATAAAGCCAACGAGGTTCAAAAATTAAAAGAATCGGGCAAAGTTGTTGCGATGGTTGGAGATGGGATTAATGATGCCCCTGCGCTTGTCACGGCAGACATTGGGGTCGCTATTGGTTCAGGGACAGATATTGCAATCGAAGCAGCAGATATAACTTTAATCCGGAATGATCTTGTTGGAATCGTGGATTCTATTCGCCTATCCAAAGCTACAATGAGAAAAATAAGACAAAATTTATTTTGGGCTTTTGCCTACAATGTCGTCTTAATTCCAGTAGCAGCATTCGGACTTCTTACTCCAATTCTAGCCGGAGCAGCTATGGCCTTTAGTTCTGTTTCTGTTGTAACTAATACCCTTATCCTCCGTAATTGGAAACCTGTTCGCAGTTAACTGTGTATAAATGCTAAAGTCAATTAAATCAATTGATTAGGGTCTAAGGCTTTATCTAATACTTTTTCATCTATTCCTGTTTCTTCTTTAGCTACATCAATAATTCTTTTTCCTTCTTGATAGGCCTTTTTGGCAATTTTAGCAGCCTTTTCATAGCCAATCAGGGGATTTAATGCAGTGGCTAAAGATAAGCTTTGTTCTACCCAGTATTGGCATCTTTTTTCATCTGCCTCAATTCCAAGGATGCATTTTTTTTCAACAACGTCCATACTATGGGCTAATAGAGTAAGAGACTGTAGTAGATTATGGGCTACCACAGGCATCATGACATTGATTTCCAATTGGCTACCCAGTCCGGCAATAGTAATGGTTTCATGATTTCCAATTACCTGGGCACAAACCATATACATCATTTCTAACATTACGGGATTTACTTTTCCCGGCATAATGGAGGATCCTGGTTGAACAGCTGGTAAGCGAATTTCCGCTAGACCAGTCCTTGGACCTGAACTAAGAAGACGTAAATCAGAAGTAATTTTTATCAGATGAAGGGCTAATTCTTTTAAGGCACCACTTAAATGAATTGCTCCGTGAGTATTTTGCATGAACATAAATCGCCCCTGGGCAGGACGAAGAGGAAACCCGGTCTTTTCTGCCAAATATTGAATGGCTCTTTGGGCATACTGGGGATGGGAATTAATTCCAGTTCCTACTGCATTTCCACCCAGACCGATTTCATAAAGACCAGAACGAGCCTGTAACAATCGTTGATATTGATCATGAAGGGTATGGGCATAACCTGAAAATTCTTGTCCTAAACTAATGGGTACTGCATCCTGTAAATGTGTCCTTCCAGACTTAATAATATGGGCAAAAGCCTCTTCCTTCTTTTGAAAAGTATTATGCAACCGTTTTAAAACAAGCAAAAGTGGTTCTAAACAGTCAAGTGCTGCCAGATTAATGGCAACATGAATCGTATCATTGGTAGATTGGGCTTTATTTACATGGTCGTTAGGATGCACTTGTTCATAATTTCCTCGTTCGGCTCCTAATAATTCAGCAGCACGGCTTGCGATGACCTCATTAACATTCATGTTTTGTGAGGTCCCTGCCCCTGCTTGAAAAGCATCTACAACAAATTCATCATCCCAATTCCCCTTTATTACTTCCTCCGCGGCAGTCACGATCGCTTGACCCATATTTTTAGGGAGTTCTCCTAAGTCCAGATGAGCTTGGGCTGCTGCCCATTTAATTAGACCTTGAGCTTTAATAAATGCACGTGGTAATTTCAATCCACTAATTGGGAAATTATCGCGGGCCCGCTGGGTTTGTGCTCCATAATATGCATCTATGGGTATTTTTACTTCTCCGAGAGTATCATGAGTGGTGCGAAATTGTGTCATTTCTTTTCCCCTATAATTTAGATTTATTTCTTATGTTTTCAAACGGTATTCAAGTTTATTCTTTTTAAAGTATTTTTATGGCTTAAACTAACAACCCTAATATGCATATAAAATTGCTAGTGGTGTTTTTTTTTGTTATAATTTAGGACGGAGGCTTTTTTCAAGAGGTACACTTTAACCCTTTCTAAAGCTTTTAAGAGACCCGCACCTAAAACAAAAACTTAGAAAGAAATAAAAAAGACATCGAATGGGAGGGGTAAACATGGCACAACCAAGATACATTACAGATATTAGTAAAATAGAAACCATTTCAAATCAAGAGAAAGATACTCTAAAAAAAATTACGGATAAGTTTGTTTTCCGTGCAAATGACTATTATTTATCTTTAATTAATTGGGATCATCCCGATGATCCTATTCGGCGGTTAGTGATTCCTAATAAAGGTGAGCTTGAGGAATACGGTAATTGGGATGCATGTAATGAAGAAGCAAACTATGTGGTTCCTGGATGCCAGCATAAATATCAAGCGACTGCTCTTCTTATGGTATCTGAAGTATGTGGAGCCTATTGCCGCTATTGTTTTCGCAAACGCCTCTTTAGAAATGACGTAAAAGAAGCCCAATCAGATGTTACTCCTGGAATTGAATACATTCGAAACCATCCAGAAATTAGTAATGTTCTTTTAACTGGTGGGGATTCTTTAATTCTTTCAACGAAAAAGATTCGTTCTATTGTAGAAGAATTGCGTTCCATCCCTCATGTTAAGATCATTCGTTTTGGATCTAAATTACCTGCTTTTAACCCTATGCGAATTTATGAAGATGAGGAATTGTTGCAAATCTTTAAAGAGTATTCCACTGCTGACCGCAAGATTTATGTAATGGCGCATATTAATCATCCACAAGAAATTACAGAGCATACCCGCAAAGCCTTCAAGGCATTAATGGATGCAGGTGTTGTGGTTATGAACCAAACACCGATTCTGAAAGGTATCAATGATGACCCGGTGGTTTTGGGGAAATTATTAGATGAACTTTCATGGGCCGGGGTAGCACCTTATTACTTTTTCCAGAATCGTCCTGTAGCGGGGAATTCGGATTTTGTCATCCCCTTTGAAAAGGCAGTGAAAATTATCGAAGAGGCGAAAGCTCTTACTTCCGGTTTAGGAAAAAGAGTACGTTATGTAATGAGTCATTCTTCAGGAAAAATCGAAATTTTGGCTGTAGAAAATGGAAAGATCTATTTGAAATATCATCAGGCGAAAAATCCTAATGATTATGGGCGATTCATGGTATATGATTGTCCGAAAGATGCGGCATGGTTTGATGACCTGCCACAGGTACAAAACCAGTTGATGGTTGGTGTATAAAAAAAGTATAAATAGAGGTCTGCGAGGAAATCAGCGGACCTCTTTTTTATACTTTTCCATTGCCCGTTTTTCAATTAAAATATTTGGTAGCTTTACAGGGTTTTAAGTTAATTTAAGACTAGAGTATGAAGGGATTTTATTTTGACACTTATTTGTAATAGGTCTATTATTCCAAATGGTATGATTTCATAGTATTATTATATGGATTTATGTATTTGTGGGGGGTTAATATGAGCCAGAATTGGAAAGAGAAAGTGAAAACTGTAACGCTTGAAGAAGTAGAGGAACGGTCAGAGAATTTATTCCGCAGTTGTGGGTATAATTGTGCAGAATCCATGTTGCAGACAGCAAGTGAAACCCTGGGAATCCCTGTAGACCTACGGTATGTAACAGGATTTGGCGGTGGGCTAGGAGAAACCCGCTGTGTTTGCGGTGCGTTTAATGGGGGAGTTGTTTCATTAAATTTACTTCTTGGAGAAGATAAACAAAAATTAGGTGCCCGTGGTGGTGGCCGAAATGAAGAAAATGCAGCCCTTTTGGATTTAGCAATACAGGAATTTTCGAAAAAATTTAAATCACAATACAAAGTAAATTGCTGCAAAGTATTAACTCGAACCATTACCTGGGGGACTCCAGAGCATCTTGAACATTGTGTACAACTGACCGGTGAAACGGCAAAAATGTTGTTACAAGTTGTACAGAATTTGGATGCGTTAAAAGAACAAGATTCAGCGGAAGAGGAGAAAGGGGCTAACTAAGTTATGGTCCCAGTAGTCAACGAACCCCCACTGAGATAAAACGCTTCAGTAGGGGCTTGAGAATGCCAGTACAGGTCTTTTCGTTGAAACAACGAGTGACGCTCTGAGTGGCGGTTCTCAAACCACTGTTTTTGGTCGGTACAATTACCACTTGCACCACCCCAAAAGGAGCCGTACAAGCCCCGACACAAATGTGTCGAGTACACACGGATGGTTGACGCACCCACTATACCATGCACTAGGCAACGGCTTTACGTGTTTTCAAATTGGTGCTTGGATATTTTACGTGACAAAGCTTTTTTCTTGTCACAACCCCATATATCCAGTTTTCAAGGAACAACGTATAGGGATATCCTACCATAGAACAAACGTTTTGGCTATCGCCAACCGACATTCATCTCCCCATGAATGGTTGGGCTTCGCCCGTAACACCAATCAGATGGAGTCTTCTGTCGGAAAATGATAAATCTAGAATATTTCCTGTTCTACTGGTGAAATACCTCCCTGTTACCTTTAAATCTGTACTTATAAATGTAAGGAAATGATGGAAGGCGGATTGTATCCGCCTTTTATTTATTTTCTAAACAAATTATTATTAACTTACATTAAGAGTAATTTATGAGCCAGGCAACAGGAGGATTTATGCTTAAATATATCGTTTTTGATTTTGATGGAACCCTTGTGAATAGTAGACCATTGGCTATTCAGTTATTTAATGATTTTGCGGATAAGTATGGTTATAGAAAGATAAATGATGACGAAGTTGAATACCTGGCTACACTCTCTATTCCTGATCGCCTTAAGACATTAGGATGTCCCATGTATAAGCTGCCCCTGCTTGTGATGGACATGAAAAAGAAGTACAAAAAGGATGTTTCCACTTTACGTTCCGTTCCTGGAATCAGGGAAGTCCTTGGAGAATTAAAAAAACAAGGGGTAATGATAGGTATTCTGTCTTCCAATTACGAAGTAAACATTCGAAGCTTTCTTGCCCTTAATGAAATTGACGCTTTTGATTTTGTTTTTACAGCGAGGAATCTCTTTGGAAAAGATAATGGGATTTTGCGCTTAATGAAAGAAAAGGGAATCTCACGGGATGAAATCTTGTATGTGGGTGACGAACTACGGGACATTGAAGCTTGTAATAAAATTCATATCCCATGTGCTGCCGTGACATGGGGATTTGAAGCAGAGGAATTGTTGGTGAGTGCAAATCCTCAATATATCATTCATGAGCCAGGTGAAATTTGCAACATTTTATAAAAGATGATCCTTGAAGGTATTACCAAAGGTCAGGTTGGAACAATTTTAGAATTTTACGATGATAACAATTTCGAAGTGGAAATTACAAAAGCCATTTCTTAATGAATAGCAAGAGGAACTTTTATTCATATTACTACTTAATGGAGAATCATATCGTTTTATACAGAGTATGAAACAAAGGGATGATAGCGACCAGTAGATTGACCGCGCGAGGTGTTTAGGGAATCTTGCCCCTATGGGCAAGATTCCCTAAACACTAAATAACCCCAAATATGGTAATAAAGCAGAATGAAGTGGCTCACTTTTGAAGTGATCACTCTGGCTCAAATTAATATTGACAAATACAGGGAATACCTGCACATTCCTATTCAAGGTGATAACGATACTTTTTACATGGTAACAACAGCGGAACTTTTTTGAAAGTTGTGGGTAAAAAGGCTCCTTTTCAGGAAACCCTCAAAAAAGTT
>CALNBV010000219.1 GCA_937874515.1 uncultured Paenibacillaceae bacterium
ATTTTCCTGATAATCAAAAGGAATTAGATTGGCGTGCTCGTTTATATTTGGAACAAAGAGTTTGTGGATGGTTAAGTACCATTGAACAGGCATTGGATTTGACAGGTACTGAACGAATTCATATAGCAAATTGCAGTAGTATTATTGCTACTTTGCTAAGTATCACTAAAGATACAAAATATACAAATAAACATTATGAGGATTTAATTCATCGAATGGCTCCTCAATTGTTGAAATATCCAATCAATCCTCAAGACTCTTTGAAGAATCGAATTGGAAAAAGAATTCACCGTGAATGGAAGAGTTTTTTTACTAATTCAGATAAAAAGGATTATTTTAAAAATCGAATAGAGAAATTACGGAAGAGATTAACTTGAGGTGATTACATGAGAGTAACCATAGGACTCATTACTTGCAAAAGGCCAAATGGGTTAAAACGTCTTCTTGATGGAATCAATCAATTGGAGTTCCAAAAGACGCAGCCAACTAGTGTTGATGTAGTGGTTGTTGATAATGATCCGAAAGGTACAGCCATTGAAGTAATAGAAAAATTACAGCAAGAATATAGGTGGCCTCTTTTTTATGTTGTTGAAAAGCGTCAGGGAATTCCTTTTGCCAGGAACAAAGTAGTAGAAACGGTCAGTCAAGATTCTGATTTTATCGTTTTTATAGATGATGATGAAGTTCCAGAACCGTTATGGTTAGATGAATTATTATTTGTACAACAACAGTATCAAGCAGATGTTGTTTCAGGTCCTGTAATTCCCTATTTCAATGAACCTGTAGAAGATTGGATCAAAAAGGGGAAGTTCTTTGATAGAGAGCGGTTTGACACAGGACATCCAATGAAGAACGTGGCAACAAATAATGTATTAATACATCGTTCCGTTTTTAATGAATTTAAACAACCCTTTGATGAACGCTTTGCTCTATCTGGAGGCAGTGATACTCATTTTTTCTTTAGGGTTTATAACAAGGGCTATAAAATGGTATGGGCCAATGATGCCATCGTTTATGAATGGGTTCCTAGTAGTAGGGCCAATGTAAAATGGTTATTACGAAGAGCTTATCGTGTTGGAACTACGTTGTCCCTTTGTGAACGCGATATTTATCCGTCAATAAAAACCAGGTTAACTCGGATCATTAAGGGTTTTGGTAGAGTAGTACTTGGAATGGTATCTATACCGATCACTTTGTTATTAGGTAAACATGTCGTAATTCAAAATCTGCGTAAAACCTATTTGGGGGCAGGCTTTCTTGCTGGGATATTTGGGAAACGCTATGCTGAATATAAACAAATTCATGGAGATTAGAGCAGGATAATCAGATAGAGGTGACTAAAGGTGAAGAATAAACGGATTGGATATCTATCTGCCGCTCCTCGTGTTTCAACACGACCCTTTGCTGCAGCAAGCGGTCCTCGTTCACATGTTGTAGGCGTTATTCGAGCGTTAGAAGCACTAGGCTGGGAGGTAAATAAATTTATTGTGGGGGACCGGGTACCTCCAAAAATGGTTGAAGGCAGTACTGAGAAAGCATTAACAAAAAATTGGCTTTCAACCCTGGCAGCTGATATTATTCGATTAATTTCTGGTTTCGTTAATTCTCGAAAAGCATGGAAGGAATTAGGGAGTCGTGTTGATTGGGTATATGAACGGTATGCTGTATTACAAACGTTGGGTACTATTTTTACAAAAAGAGGAGTTCCATGGGTACTAGAAACCAATGGTATTTTTTTTGATGAAGCAAAATCAGAAAGGAAAAGTCTGGTCCTTACTGGTATAGCTGAAAAAATTGAGATTTCTGCCTACCAAACCTGTGATGTATTAATTTGTGTAAGTGAATCTTTGAAAGATTTATTGATTGAAAAAGCAGGAATAAATCCGAATAAAATATTAGTTGTTCCGAATGGTGTAGATACAAGTTTTTATAATCCTGACGACCATAAACCCCACCGTGAATTTGAGGATTTTACCGTTGGATTCGTTGGTAGTTTAATTCCGTGGCAAGGAATTAATCTCCTTCTTGAAGCCGTAAGTGAACTGCGCAAAGAGGGATTAAAAATTAATGCCACGATTGTTGGGGATGGTTCAGCTCGTGAAGAGTGGGAACAACTTGCTGCAAAATTAGGAATTATTGAATATGTAAAGTTCACTGGTCGTAAATCATCTGATCAAATCCCTGAATATATAAGTGGTTTTGATGTGGGATATTCTGGCCAAATTCAACTTAAAATCGGGAAAATGTATCATTCACCTTTGAAAATATATGAATATATGTCTATGGGAAAACCGGTAATAGCTTCATCCTATGATGATGCGAAGAAACTTATTGAAGAGCAAGGAACGGGATATTTATTCGAACCTGGTAGTGTTCAGGATTTAAAAGAAGCTTTAAGAAGTGCTTATCTACAAAGAGATTCCCTTCAAACAATGGGATTGAAAGCTAGAGAGGAAATTATTAACCATCATAGTTGGATTTCCAGAATGAAAGAAACTCTTCCTGAGATTGAAAGGATAATGAAGAAAAATCATGGATAGGAAATTTTATTCATTCCTAGGTATAAAAGTAAATGCCTTTGTAAAAGAAGATTTAGTTACTCTAGTAGATGAAGCTGTTTCTAATAATGAGAAATATATTATTGGAAATCATAATTTGCATAGCTTATATCTATTTCATCATGATAAGAATATGCAAGAGTTTTACCAGATTGCAACCTATATTCATGTTGATGGCATGTCGATTGTTTGGTTGGGAAAATTATTTGGACATCCTTTAACACCAAAAAACCGCCTTACCTCTCTAGATTGGTTAGAATTAGTTCTAGAAAAATGTGCCAAAGAAAATTTGCGTATTTTTTCTTTAGGTTCAAAACCAGGAGTAGGGGAAAAAGCTGCAAATATATTTCGGTCAAAATTTCCCGGACTTCAATTTAAGGTTCAACATGGCTATTTTGATGCTTCTAAAAACAGCATGGAAAATCAAGCTATTCTTAAACAAATCAAAGATTACCGTCCCCATATTGTAATGCTTGGCATGGGGATGCCTAGACAAGAGAAATGGATAGTAGATAATTTTAATGAAATAGAAGCAAATAATATATGGAATTTAGGAGCTTTTATGGATTATTACGCTAGAGAAGTTCCTACTCCCCCCAGGTGGATGGGAGCAATTGGACTAGAATGGCTTTATCGCCTTCTTAGTGAACCGAAGCGTCTTTGGAAAAGGTATATCATTGAACCTATGTTTGTGATTAAACTATTGTTTAAAGCGAATATATCAAGAAAACAGTAATTAAAATCCCTTTTTGGAGGAAAAATATGAGAAAGATTGCTATTACAGGGGTTGCAGGTTTCCTTGGGTCCCATCTAGCTAAGGATCTGATTAATAAAGGAAATATGGTAGTTGGTCTCGATAATTTATCTACGGGTAAAATGGAAAATTTGCAAGATATTTTAAATCATCCTAACTTTACTTTTATTGAGTTCAATGTATCTGATAAAGAAGTTATTAATCTTAAAGAATTAAGTGAACTAGAAGAAATTTATCATCTTGCTTCTCCTGCATCACCGAAATTTTATCAAGCGACTCCCTTTGAAACCATTGCTGTTAATACAATTGGGACAGGCAATATGTTAGAAGTGGCTAAATTAAATAATGCCAAATTGTTATATGCCAGTACAAGCGAAGCATATGGGGATCCTGAAGTTCATCCACAAACGGAAGAGTATCGAGGAAATGTGAATACCT
>CALNBV010000220.1 GCA_937874515.1 uncultured Paenibacillaceae bacterium
GTTGCCCGTCAGTTCATACTTCATTGTCGGCAAGCAAGAGGCACGATTTGATTTTTAGCATTTTTTATTTAAGATAGAGCTTGTCGTAGGTCGTTAATTAAATCCTCAGGAGATTCTAATCCAACAGATAAGCGGAAGAGGGTATCTGTAATCCCTAGTTCTTCTCTGACCTTTTTAGGCATGCCAGCATGGGACATGGTAGCAGGGTAACTAAGAATGCTTTCAACACCACCCAGGCTTACTGCTAAAGCTGGAAGGTGAAGCTTTTCTAAAAAGGGCTTAATTTGTTCTTCAGAATTTAATTTAAAGGAAACAATGCCTCCGTCTCCTGTTGCCTGACTATGGTGAAGAGCGTAGTCAGGATGGTCCTCAAGACCAGGGTAATATACTTCTTCAATTCCCGGTTGTTCTTTTAGGAAACGGGCTATTTTTAAACTGGATTCCTGGATTCTGTCTAATCGAACCTGTAGCGTGCGAATTCCCCGTAATAAGAGCCAGGAATCCTGTGGTCCAAGGACAGCTCCAAAAGCATTTTGAACAAAGCGGATCTGCTTTTTCAGTTTTTCATCCTTTACAATCACTAGTCCGGCCAACACATCACTATGCCCCCCAATATATTTGGTAGCGCTATGGATTACAATATCTACCCCAAGGGTAAGGGGTTTTTGGAGATAGGGGGTCATAAACGTATTGTCAGCAATGGTTATTAGGCTGTGTTTTTTTGCGATGTTAACGATTCCGCGAATATCTGTAATTCCCAGTAAAGGATTAGATGGCGTTTCAATGTAAATGGCTTTGGTTGAAGGAGTTATTTCTTTTTCAAGGGATTCTAAATTTGATAAATCGGTAAAACGGGGGCGAATCCCAAAACGAGGGAAAAACTCAGTAAGAGCTCGATATGTTCCCCCATAAATATCTCTGCCAATGAGGATTTCATCCCCACTGGAAAAAATACTGAAAACAGAAGAAATGGCAGCCATGCCAGAAGAGAATGCAAATCCAGCGGTTCCTTCTTCTAAATTGGCTATGGTTTCTTCAACGGCCTGTCGGGTAGGATTCCCCGAACGGGAATATTCGAATTCCCCCTGTTCATCAAGAGCAGACTGGTTATAGGTAGAAACCTGGAAAATAGGCACTGTTAATGAACCGTAGAGTTGGTCTATTCCTGTAGGTGCGTGAAGTAAGCGGGTGGAAAAGTCCAGGTTTTTTGATTCGTTACTCATGTAATACTCCCTCCAAGTCTTTTATTAAGTCTTCGGCATTTTCAATACCAACAGAAAGCCGCAATAAACAATCTGTTACTCCAATTTTTTCTCTTATATCTGCAGGAATATCTGCATGGGTCTGCCTTGCTGGAAATGTAATGAGGCTTTCCACGCCACCTAGACTTTCTGCAAAGCTAATAATTTGTACGTTTTTAAGAATATGGGGAACCAAACAGGGATCTTTAACAGCGAAGGATAGCATTCCTCCAAATCCGCTGGCTTGTTTTTGATTGATTTCATGTCCTGGGTGCTCAGGAAGTCCAGGGTAATATACTTTTTCGATGGATGGTTGGGATTGCAACCAACAGGCAATTTTCATTGCATTTTCTTGATGGCGCTCCATGCGGAGGGCAAGGGTTTTAAGACCGCGAAGGAGCAACCATGAATCCTGTGGCCCAAGAACTGATCCGCTGGCATTTTGAATAAACTGGATTTTGTCTGCTAATTCTTTGTCCTTTGCAACCACAATGCCAGCTACTAAATCGTTGTGGCCTCCTAAATACTTTGTCGCACTGTGAACCACGATGTCTGCTCCTATTTTTAAGGGTTGTTGCAAATAGGGTGTCATGAAGGTGTTGTCCACGATGGTCAGGAGATTGTGTTTTTTTGCCAAATCAATGGCACTATGCAAATTACATATTTTCATTAAGGGATTTGTGGGGGTTTCAATAAACAAAGCCCGGGTATTCAATTGAATAGCATCTGCAATTTTATCGGGTGAACAGGTATCAACAAAACTCGCTTCAATTCCATAGTGTTGAAATAGTTCTTGAAAAATACGATAGGTTCCTCCGTACAAATCATTGGATACCACTAAGTGATCTCCTGGTTTAAAAAGAAATAAAGTAGCTGTTATGGCGGCCATTCCAGAAGCAAAAGCGAAAGCCCCTTTGCCCCCTTCTAATTTCGCCATGGCCTCCTCCAGGGACTGGCGAGTGGGATTTCCGGATCTAGAATAATCAAATCCCGTGCTTTTTCCCAATTCGGGATGAACAAAACTGGCAACTTGATAAATAGGTGTTGAAATTGAACCTGTTGCAGGGTCCCTACGTGTACCCGATTGTACGATTAAGGTATCTATGTTCATGAATAAATCCTCCTCTCATAAAGAAAACTCTTCATCAGAGATGAAGAGTGTGGACAATCAGTGATTGCACATCTCTCATCTGTTAGAATGTAAAGCTACATTCTACAGGAATTAGCACCGTTCATAACTGTTTAACGTAATAAACAGTTTGATGGTTGCCGGGCTTCACAGGGCCAGTCCCTCAGCCTCTCTGGATAAGAGTATTCCTATTAAATTAGTTTGATTAATGAGTATTCTATTTTATTTTGCAATCTTTGTCAATCCCCATGTTTTGTAAAGTTACCTTAAATAGGTTTTTTAAGAAGGGAATACTTTAAAAGTGAAGAATTAAGGTAACAACAGGTAACAATAGAAAAAGAACAAAACGTGGGGGTTAAGGCAGATGGAAGATAAAAAAAATTATCGCATTGAGAAGGATTTTTTAGGTGAGAAACAGGTACCTATTGATGCCTATTTTGGAATACAAACTTTACGAGCTGTTGAAAACTTCCCAATTACTGGCTATGGAATTCATGACTCATTAATCATCGCTATGGCTATGGTGAAAAAGGCAGCGGCTCTGGCGAATATGGAGACAGGACATTTAAATTCCCGCATAGGCAATGGGATTGTACAGGCTGCCACAGAAATTATAGATGGGAAATGGCATGACCAGTTTATCGTTGATCCAATACAGGGTGGTGCGGGTACTTCAATAAACATGAATGCCAATGAAGTGATTGCCAACCGTGCCTTGGAAATCCTCGGTTACGAAAAGGGGAACTACTTCCAGGTTAGCCCTAATAGCCATGTGAATATGGCACAATCCACCAATGATGCTTTTCCAACAGGCATTCATATTGCAACCCTTCGATTATTAGACCAATTGCTTTCTACAATGAATGAGATGCATGAGACTTTCAAGAAGAAGGCTAAGGAATTTGATCCCATTATTAAAATGGGCCGAACCCATTTACAGGATGCAGTTCCCATTCGTCTGGGACAAGAATTTGAAGCCTATCGAAGAGTAGTAGAAAGAGACATTAAACGCATTAGCCAATCTGGGCAACACTTATACTCTGTGAATATGGGGGCAACAGCAGTTGGTACAGGGTTAAATGCTGATCCTAAATACATTGAAAATGTAGTAAAACATTTAGCCGCTATTAGTGGATATGCTCTTGTAAGTGCTGATGATTTAGTGGATGCGACGCAAAATACGGATGCATATACAGAGGTTTCTGCATCATTAAAGGTATGCATGATGAATATGTCCAAAATCGCCAATGATTTACGCTTAATGGCTTCAGGACCTCGTGTAGGTCTTGGAGAAATCAGTCTTCCGCCTCGTCAACCGGGTTCTTCTATTATGCCTGGCAAAGTGAATCCTGTAATGGCAGAACTGATAAATCAAGTAGCCTTCCAGGTGATCGGAAATGACAATACCATTTGTTTGGCATCTTCGGCGGGGCAATTGGAATTAAACGTAATGGAACCGGTCCTTGTTTTTAATCTGTTACAATCCATTAGTATTATGAATAATGCTTTTGGGGTATTCAGGGAGTATTGTCTAGAAGGGATTCAAGCAAATGTGGATAAATTGCAGGAGTATGTGCAACGGAGCGTTGGGGTTATTACAGCTGTTAATCCTCATCTAGGATATGAAACTGCTGCAAGGATTGCCCGGGAAGCCATTTTGACGGGGAAACCTGTTCGGGAAATTTGTGTGGAGCAGGGAGTGCTTACAGAGGAAGAATTAGATTTAATTCTCGATCCCTATGAAATGACTCATCCAGGCATTGCCGGTGCATCGTTATTATTTAAAGACGACCAATAATGAAAAGAAAACCCCCTAAAGAGGCAAAACTCTTTAGGGGGATTCTTTATACCAGAACAGGTTGATGTTCTTTTAAATGTTCTAAAACTTTTTGTACAGCACTTTCTCCCTGGTCAATGCAATCAGGTACGCCTGCACCATAATAGGGGGCACCAGCTAAATATAAACCGGGTAAATGTTTTGCTACCTGATCCATTAGGGTTTCTACTCGTTCTTTATGTCCTACCACATACTGGGGTCTCATTTTTACCCAGCGGGTTATTTTAACATGTTCAGGATCCTTGTCAATTTCCATGATAAGATTTAAATCTTTTAATACGGCTTCAATGATTTCCTCATCGGAACGGCAAACAATATCATCATCTCCGGCTTTCCCTACATATCCCCGTAACAAAGCTTTGCCTTCGGGGGTAGTATGAGGCCATTTTTTGTGGGTCCAGGTACAAGCGGTAATGGAATATTTCTTTGATCTTGAAACAACAAATCCTGTACCATCGATATCTTTTTTGATGGAGGATTCTGGATAAGCTAATGCGACTGTAGCTACAGAACTGACAGGTGTACCTGAAAGAATGGAGGCAAATGAATAATCAGATAATGCTTCCATTGTAGGTTTGGGCGCGGTCGTCATAATGACACTATCGAAAATTTCCTTATTTCCTTGATTTGTATAAACCTCATATTGGTCTCCTGTTTTTTTAATCTTAGTTACAGGAGTGTTTAAGCGAATGGACCTAGGGTCTAATTTTTTTTCAATGGCTTCAACAAGGGAATAGAGACCTGTTTTTAAAGAAATAAAAGCACTGACAGATTTTTTATCCCCCTGAGATTTAGGCTGTTTTGGTGTTGTTTTCCCCATACCTAGAATTAAGCTGCGGTATTTTTTTTCCACTTCATAGAATTGGGGAAAGGTTGACATGAGGCTTAACTGATCAATATTGCCTGCATAAATTCCGGAAAGAAGAGGTTCAATTAAATTGTCTACAACCTCATTACCCAAACGGCGACGGAAAAAATGCCCCAGAGATTGATCTTCATCCCCAGTGGAACGAGGAAGGACTAAATCAAAGGAAGCCCTCAGTTTCCCCAATGGGGAGAACAGGCCGGTTGTCGCAAAAGGAGCCAATTTCGTTGGAATGCCCATGATTGCTCCCCCTGGCATAGGGTATAGTTTATCCTTCGCTAAAATATAGGATCTTCCCATATGATTTCGAACCAGTTGGTCTTCCAATCCTACTTCTTTAATAAGTTTCGTACCACCGGCTTTTCTTGCAATCAGGGAATCAGGGCCTTCTTCAATGATATATCCATTGGAATAATCCGTTTGTACCATGCCGCCAAGACGATTCGATGCTTCAAAAAGGACAATTTCTATGGGAAGTTTTTTTTCATTTATTTTCTTTTGTAAATAAAAGGCAGCTGTTAGGCCAGTAATCCCTGCTCCAACAATGGCTACTCTTTGTTTGGCTTCATTCATTGGGTTCACCTTTTTCCAAAAGCTTTTTCAACACAGCACTGGCCAGGCCATCAATAAATTCATCTTGCGCATTGGGCATCGCCGGCCTGAAATAATGAATCCCTAGCTCCTTGGCTACGTTACAACATTCGTAATCATTGTCATAAAGCACTTCCAAATGGTCGGCAACAAATCCAATAGGACAAATAATTATTGAAGTGTAGCCTTCTTTATAGAGTAGCCTGATTTTTTCTAGAATATCAGGACCTAACCAGGGCTCAGGTGAGCGGCCTGCACTTTGCCATGCAATATCATAGTAGGGGATTGAGGCCTGTTCAGCAATCAATTTGGCATTATCCATGATTTCTTCTGGATAAGGATCAGCCAATTCTAGAATCCGTTGTGGCAAACTATGTGCGGTGAAGATGACCATGTTTTTTTCTTGTTCTTCTTTAGGTATTCCAGTATAAATATTCTTTAATTCCTGGCTCCAATATGTAATAAAACTCGGTTCCTTATACCAGCTTCTTATGGACATGATGCTGGGTCCATTTATTTTTTTGCTTTCTTCCCTTGCTCTCTCATGATAAGACTCAGAACTATAAGAAGAGTAATGGGGGGCAAGGACAAGGGTAATGGCCTTTTGGATTCCATCTTCTTTCATCTGGCGAACGGCATCCTCAATAAAAGGAAAAACGTGCTTTTGCCCTAAATAAACCTTAAAAGAAAAGGATGAATTCACCTGGTTTAGTTTCGTTTCCAATTTATCAATTTGCTCTCGGGTGATGCGAGCAAGAGGTGAGATACCACCAATCTTTTCGTAGCGATGAATGAGCTCAGAAAGCATCGCGGGGGAAGGTTTTCTTCCCCCGCGAATATGTGTGTAATAGGATTCAACTTCATCTAAACTTCCAGGTGTGCCATAGGCCATAACCAGAAGCCCTATTTTGTTTTCCATCATACACCTCGTTTATTTTAATTAAAGGCTGGCGCTAGCCATTTTTTCTCTAGAGTACTCATGAATGAAAGCGGTTAAACGTTGCATGGTTTCAACTTTAACCTGTGGGTAAACTCCGTGACCAAGGTTAAAGATAAATCCTGGGGTTTTCATTCCTTCGTCAAGAATTTCTTTTGTTTTCTCTTCAATGGCAGACCAGGAAGAAAGAAGAAGGCCTGGATCTAAATTTCCTTGTACAGGCTTTTTCACCCCATGTTGTCTTGCCATAGGAATAGGCATTCTCCAATCCAGTCCAATTACATCTACAGGAAGTCGGTTCCACTCTTGTAACAAGTGCCCAGCGCCTACACCGAACATGATTTTTGGAGCATTTTCTTTTTCTAAAGCAGTGAAAATTTTATTCATGACAGGAGCCACAAATGTAGCGTAGTCTTTTGCATTTAAGCTACCAACCCAGGAATCGAAAATTTGTACAACCTGTGCACCGGCTTGAATTTGAGCACGAAGATATTCAATGGTCATATCCCCAAGTCTGTCCATTAAAAGATGCCAGGTTTCAGGTTGTGAATGCATCATCGCCTTGGTACGGTAATAGTTCCGGGAAGGGCCACCTTCAATTAAATAACTGGCGAGGGTATAGGGTGCACCTGCAAAACCAATCAAGGGCACATTTAATTGCTGACGTAATAATTTAATGGTTTCAAGAATATATGGAACATCCTTTTGCGGATCCAATTGTTGCATATTCTGCACATCTTCAATGGTGCGAATAGGATTGCTGATTACAGGACCAATACTTGACTTAATTTCAACATCAATTCCCATAGCAGGCATTGGTGTCATAATGTCAGCAAAAAGAATGGCAGCGTCTACGCCAAGTTGTTGTACAGGCAATAAGGTTACTTCTGCACATACTTCAGGATTATGGGTGATTTCAAAAAGGGAATATTTTTCCCGAATTTTCATATACTCTGGTTGATAGCGACCAGCTTGTCTCATATACCAAACAGGGACATGATCATGTTCTTCTCCCCGGCAGGCTTTTAAAAATGCATCATTATATTGTTTCAATTCTTCCACACCTTTCCTGTAAAAAGCACAAAAATTCTACACTATGTCTCATAATACTATAACGGGTATGAAAATGGAAAAATAGTAGTAAAAAATAAAGTTCATAAAATTGACCATATTATCTGGAAAGGTATTCCTCTAATGTTAGCCCTTGTGTCATAATTTCCTTTGCAGCTTTTTGCCCTACATAGCGAATATGCCAGGGTTCATAAGCGTAGCCTGTAATATCTTCTTTTCCTTTTTGATAACGAATAATAAATCCAAAGCGGGAACAATTCTTTGCAAGCCATTTTCCTTCTTTAGTATTGCCAAAAGTATCTTCTAATTGAAATCCAATTTCAGAGCAGGTAACGTCCATGGCCAGTCCAGTTTGATGTTCACTTTGTCCGGCCTGTGCACTATATTGATTTGCACTTTCACCCATTTGTCTAAAATTAGCTGCATAAATCTGTTTTTGTGTTGAATAAGAACGATAACCAGATTGAGCCACCATATCCATTCCCTCTGCTTGTGACGCGTCAAATAGATTCTCTAATGCTTTAGCCGCTTCTTGACGCATGGTTTTCTTTGGACTTTGTCCAGAAAAAGAAAAAGTCACATGGGGTTCGATTAAGTCTGGTGGAATATAATCGGAAGGCAAATGCCTCTTTTTATTGACTAAAACAAGAATTTCATTTGGATTTGGAACAAGAGGATCCCCATTCTTTACTACAGTAGTTGGGGCAGATGGCGCCTCTTTTTTAGGCGTCTCCTGTTTTGGTAACTCCTGTTTTGGCGCTTCCTGTTTAGGCTGTTCTGCAGTTGGTTGTTGATCAGAATTTTCTTTTGTACATCCAATTACGCCTAGGAAAGAGGTTAAAATTAGGATTGCTGGCATGAAAAGTTTGATTTTTTTTCTGTTCATTTATAACTTCCCCTTAGTAAAAATAACATATCTTATTTTTAGAATAGCAGGTTTATAAGTACTTTGCTATCCATTCTACCATTTTCATAAGGGCTGCAGTAATGCCAGCTGCCATTAAAGGTCCAACAGGAATTCCCCGAAAGAAAATAATACCAATAATAGAACCGATGACAAGACCTACAATTAAATGAGGTTCATTGCGTAGTACTTCAAGCCCTTTTCCATTCATAAATGTAGCGAGGGCTCCCCCGGTTAAAGCAATGATTCCTATTGTTGTTGTAAAAAGGGGAGGAATCTCTTTCCATGTAATTTTTTCACTGGCGAAAGGGACAAGAACGGCAATGGTTAAAAAAAGCAAGCCAAGTTCCATTCCCCGTCTTTCAACAGTAGGAAAAAAACGTTCCAACGAAGAGAGCTTTAATACCAGCAAAATGCTGGCTGCTGTTGCTATGATAGGCGAGCGTCCAAGTAACCCGATAATAATTAATATAACCAGCATTCCTTCTCCTGAAACCATTTTTCATCCCCTCAAACCTTGTCCTATACTGCTTTTAAGATTATGTGGAAGAAAGTGAAAGTATTCTCCTATCTTTAACAATTGGAACAAGTTCAAATTGATCCACCTGGCTGCAAAAAGAAACGTCTTCATCATAATTTAATGAAAGCAGCCTTTTTCCTGTGGTACTATTGCGCAATTGTTCGTGGAGGGAATGGGCACATTGCTGATATGAATTTTCCAGGGTGATTCCAAGGTCACAAATCCGCATATTTGGGACTAAAGATTTTGCATGATGGATAAGCAATCCAGCAGCAAGACCATCTTCATGGGCATATTTATGCCGTGATCCTGCACAGAAAAGGGTGATATCTAAAGGGCGGGATAAGGCTTCCTGGATACAAGCTGTTGCATTAAGAAAACACCCGATTAAAATGCCTGCACCTCGGTGTGCTTTTTGTATGGCTCTTGTTCCATTTGTGGTGGTTAATATTAATTTTTTTTGGTTGGGCTCTGACTGTAATAATTGGGTTGGCGAATTGTTGTAGTGGAAGTCATGAATATTTTTGCAATGCCTTTCACCAGCTAATATGGTGTCTGAATCAAAGAGGGACAACGCTTGCCCGATTGTTTCAACAGGATAGACCATAGAAAACCCTTTATGAAGAGCTGTGACAATGGTACTTGATGCACGAAGTACATCAATAATAATAACGGTATGATTTATGATTTGGTCCTGTCTAAGTTCATCAACAGTTAACACCACATCAATTTGCATGAAAACATCTCCTGCCAATCCATCCAAATTTACTTAGATTTTAGTGTATGCACAAAAAAGATCAATGTGTTGGTTATTCTAAAAGACTAAACTTCCTGGTACATGCATAAGAATGCTATGGGGGAGGGAAGCACATGCTTGAAAAAACCATAATTGGGATGGCTACGCTAAGGGTTTTATCTGGATCTATTGAAATTTTTGCTGCGATTTTAATGATTAAATTTAATCAAATAGAAAAAGCGCTCCTTGTGAATTCAGGATTAGCATTGGTGGGTCCCTTTATTTTATTATTAACCACGACCATTGGGCTTCTTGGGATGGCGGATCGGTTAAACCTTTGGAAAATGGTTTGGATTTTAGCAGGGGTTACCTGCATTTTTATAGGAATTCGAAAGTAAGAGGGAGGCGGCAAAATGGAGTATGTTGTGCAAAAGGGGGATACCCTTTTAAAACTGGCTAATCGGTTTGGGGTAAGCAGGGAAAGCATTCTTGCTCAAAATCCGTTCTTACGAAAAACCGACTATCTTGTTCCAGGATTAATGCTGTCCTTGCCCCATGCTATTGTACGTAAGTATGAAGTGCAAAAAGGGGATACTCTCCCATTTATTTCTGAGAAGTTTGGCATTTCTGGAAGGGAAATTATTCAAGCCAATTCCCAATTGGCCAACACCTCTCAACTTACTGTAGGAGAAAAATTAATCATTCCCTTTTCAGTATCTAAATCCATTGTGCAAACCAACCAGGAATATAGCTATAAAGATGTTAGGGATCATTTGGAATCCCTTAAAAGAGTGTATCCCTTCATTTTGATTGATGTAATTGGCACTTCAGTATTAGGGAAAAACTTGTATGCGATTCGGTTGGGATGCGGCAAGAAAAAGGTGTTCTATAGTGGGGCATGGCATGCCAATGAGTGGCTTACAACACCTGTTTTAATGAAATTTATTGAAGACTATGCGGCAGCCTATTCGAAAGGAATTCCTTTAAGAGGGTATAACATTACTGCCCTATACAGTGAGGCTTCTATTTGGATTGTACCTATGGTAAATCCTGATGGTGTAGAATTGGTTCAGGAAGGCATTATGCCAGAGTGTCCCTATTATGAGGAAGTTTTATCCATAAATAATGGTTCCCGGGCATTCAGACAATGGACTGCGAATATTCGTGGGGTGGATTTAAATCATCAATGGCCTGCTTTATGGGAGGAAGAGACCTCTACCAGTCCACAAAAACCCTCTCCTTGCCATTACGGGGGTGAAAAGCCAATTTCAGAACCAGAAACACAGGCAATTTATTCCTTTACACATAGTCATTCCTTTGCTTCAGTTCTGGCCTTCCATTCCCAGGGGAAGGAAATTTTCTGGGGATTTAATGGGTTTGAACCTTTCGAAAGTGAAGGAATTGCAAAAAGGCTTGAAATATTAAGCACCTATTGCCCTATACAAAATGCGGGTAGTGGTGCAGGGTATAAAGATTGGTTTATTCAAGAGTTTCGCAGGCCAGGTTTTACCATTGAAATTGGTACAGGAGTGAATCCATTGCCTATTGAACAGTTTGATATGATTTATAATCAAAATCTTTCCATGATGTTAGAACTCCCCTTTTTAGTCGATGATTATTAAATAAAGGTCCTGTCAAATGACAGGGCCTTTATTTTTTTTTCGCAAAAGTAGGAGGGCAAAAGTTCCAATGCTGATATAGCCAAAAACGGGATAAAAAAGATGAATAAGCTTTGAAAAGCCAAACTGGCTAATAACATAAGCAATAAAGATAAGAATAATCATCCAACGTTTTGAAGAGATCTCAGGATATAAGCTATGAACTTGTTTAGTTAGGCCGAAAATATTGCCCACTAATGTGGTAAAGATTTCTCCGAATATAATTAGATTGAAAAAACCGTGTAACAGGGGATGCCAGTGGGATACGATTTTCGCCATGGGTATTTCTGCATTGATGATTTCATAAAAATAAGCCGTCAGGGAATAATTGCTTAAAAATAAAAGCAAACCTAATCCTAATCCCCCAATCATGCCACCAGCCCAAAGAACAGTGGGGTTTTTTGATTCAGAGGCTAACGGTACAAGAACTGCTAATGCCAGAGATAGATTAAAGGAAGCATATAAAAAAGGGGAAATCACCCAGAAGTCATGGGCAGGAGCTACATTAAAGGTAGGCCACCCTTTGGTATACCAGGTATAGCTGAATATGATTAAATTAAATAAAATCATGGCGGGAACAACGAAAGAATTGACAATTAAAATGCCATTTAACCCACGG
>CALNBV010000221.1 GCA_937874515.1 uncultured Paenibacillaceae bacterium
ACAAGATTAACGAAAATCAAGTTAAACATAACCACAATAAAGCCTATAACCGCCATCCACGCAGATTTAGGGCCAACCCATCCCCGGTTTAACCGCAGATGTAAATAAGCGCTATAGAATAACCAGGTTATCAGTGCCCATACCTCTTTAGGATCCCATCCCCAGAAACGGCCCCAGGCTTCATTAGCCCAGATCATAGCGAAGAATAAAGCCCCAAGGGTAAAGACTGGAAATCCAATGGCAATAGCCCGATAACTGATTTCATCAACCAATTTATCATCCAAATCTTGTACCAATCGGCTTAAAGGAACGGCTAATCGTTTGCGCAGAGCTAAACGAATAACCAAATAAATAACCGAACCTGCTAAAGCAGACCATACTACGGTATTAAACTTCCGTGCTGCATCCTTTCCTTTCATCCAGGATGGCACTTCCATCAATGGTTCCATTTTATCAGCAGAAACTAATACTCCATCCTGGGGTCCAACAATGGCTGGGATTTGATAAATAATTTCTGTTTCCACCATCCCCATGCCTTTTTGTTCCACATTGGCTTTAAAGGTTGCCTGGTAGTCCATGGCTTTAAAGGTAAAGGTAATCACAATGAACGCTAATAATGATAGAACCACCCACATGACAAACTCTAACCAGCGGGTTGATTTTGAGCTTTTCCTTTGATCTACTGTTTTTAATAAGTACATCAACCCTGCGGCAAAACCCACAGCAAAAGCCCCTTCACCCAATGCAGAGGTAGATACGTGAATTTGTAACCAATAACTTTGCAAGGCAGGAATTAAAGGCGTAATTTTTGACGGAAAAATGGAAGCATAGGCAATCACAAGAACAGCGAAAGGCATAACGAAGGCCCCAATTATAGGAAGGCGATACATCCGATAAATCACTAAGAAAGCCAACGCCATGGACATGCCCAGGAATTGCATGAATTCAAACATGTTACTGGTAGGAATATGGCCACCAATATACCAGCGCAATCCATTATAAATTAAATGTAAAAGGACACCAATAAAAGCCAATCCGTATCCTATCCGTCCAAACCGTTTTTCATGCTCCTCAGGAGAAACAGCGGAGCTGAAACGCTTACCCGTTATAGCTATAAAAAAGGCAATGGTTGCCAATGCATAAGCGATAAAGGCAATAAGCAGTATGTTACTGCTTAACTGAATCATAATCTAACCCTCCTTCTCAAGTTGCCCACTCTCTATGGAAAAACCAGCTTCTTGTAAAATGCGGGCGGTTTCCTGTTTTAAACCAAACCAGTTCTTATTGGTATAGGCTGCCATAAATAACTGGCCTTCCTGTACATCTAACCAAATCCGCCGGTGTTGCCAGTAGAATCCCATAACTAATCCGAGAATAACGATTATAGAACCAAAATAGATTACAGGCAATCGTTCATCCACACGTACTGTTAAACCTGTAATATTAATTAAATCAGGTTTTTCGAAATTAAATTGATATAGAGGATTATCGTTTCCGGGGTTTAACATTTGTCCTAACAATACTACAGCTGTTTCCCCTTTAGGTGTGGCAGGGCTGACAACATCCAGGAAAAAGACAGGATTTATAGGCTCATTGGATTTCGTAATAGGTTGCCCTTTATCATCAATGGCAAAATTAGGATAGTATTGCAATACTTTTACCGTCACCTGATCATTAATCTTAATTGACGCAGGGGGATTATATAAATCCAATTTCAAATGCCCTAATTCTTTCCCTGTACTTTTTTCCACCAGGCCTAAATTTAAGGCTCCCAATTGGTTTGGTTGTTGCCCAGATTGGTATAAGCCCAATTCTTTATATTTTAACGGGTGGTTTACCAAAACATCTTGTTTTTTAACTTCCACTAATTTTGGCTCCGCTCCGGTAATTCCATAATTCTTATTCTCATATAAAACAGCTTTGGTCGTATAGGATTTAACTACTTCCCCATTTAAATCCAGTTTTTCCGGGTACTCATCATCCTGATAGAATTCCATGATGAATTTTTCATTTTTTACATAATATTTGGTGCCTGGAACCTCAATGGTTTGTCCATCCCGAACCCATACATACTTATCTAAATAGAAACCGGGGATATTACTCATTAGCACACCAATAATAAAAATAATTAAACCAATATGGTTAATATAAGGACCCCAACGGCTAAATCTGCCCTTTTCACCGAGGATGGCATTCCCTTCCCGGCGAACTTTGTATCCTTTGGCAGCAAGCTTTTTCTCTAACTCATTGATTGCATCATTTTCATCTTTTCCTGCCAGTGACAGTTGGGCACGAATCCGTTGCAATTGGAGGAATTTCCGATTCTTTTTCACTTTTTGATTTTTCAAGGCCCGATACAAAGGAACAATCCGGTCCAAACTACAGATGACCAGAGAAACCCCTATCATTAATAGAAGGGTAATAAACCACCAGGAAGAATAGGTATGATGAAGTCCTAATACATAATAAATTTTGCCGAAAATCCCGTAAGCTTTTTCATAATAAACAGCAGGGCTTTCTGCAATCATGGTCTCCTGAGGGAAAATTGTTCCAATAGCGGAAGCAATAAGTGCTAAAACAATCATAATAATAGCATTTTTAACAGAAGAGAAAAAACTCCAGATATCATCAATAAATGAACGCTTTTTTAATTGGGAACGGCGTGATGCTCCCTCATAGCGCATATCCAGTTGATTGGCACTTTCTTCAGATAAAGGTACCCCACAGGATTCACAAAGCATGGTTCCCACTGAATTCACATGGCCACACTCACACTTTACATTTTCCATCTTCTCACCTCTTATCTATGGAGCAATTTTTTTAGCATTGTCCAAAATGGTATTGACATTCAAGGGGCCAATCACTCGCAATGCGAGGGTGCCATCATGTTTAATAAAATAGGTTGTTGGCAATTGATCCACCTGATAGGCTTTTGCAATATCAAGGCGCTTATCCAACAAAATGGGGAAGGTTAAGCCATACTGTTTTGTAAAAGCATTGACTGCCACTTCGGACTCCCCATTATTCACTGCAAGAACAAGAACTCCTTGATCCTTTAACTTCCCACTCATTTCTTGTAGCGCAGGCATCTCCTCACGACAGGGTTTACACCAGGTTCCCCAGAAGTTAAGAATAATCCCTTTTCCCTTTAATTCGCTTAACCGATATTCTTTACCCGTTAAATCCTTCGCTATAAAATCAGGAGCCGGTTTGCCTGTGGCAAGAAGAGGCTGCTTGTCTTTAGTCACGGCTGAATAAATTGTCCATCCAATAGCCACTATTATAACAAGCAAGATTACCATTTTAATCACGGGTTTTCCATTCAAAGTTGTCACCACCTGATAATCCCTGTTTTCAACGTTAATTTAAAATAAACTCAAAATAATTATAACTGCCCCTAAAATCACCTTCACCTATAAGTTGTGAAAGTTATGTGAATCCCTTACTTAGTTTAACCGATTCCTTGTTGAATGCAACAAGGGATTACACTTTGAAACTCGTTATAAGAATAGGGATGTATAAATATGTATTTACATTTGTATTTATTCGTTGTAAAATTGATTTT
The DNA here is from genome assembly GCA_937874515.1 of uncultured Paenibacillaceae bacterium. GTDB lineage: Bacteria > Bacillota > Bacilli > Aneurinibacillales > Aneurinibacillaceae > CALNBV01. The sequence continues at coordinate 3,566 of CALNBV010000221.1, forward strand.
ATCTTATTAGATGAGAGATTTATCGAAGTACAAGGAAGTGGATACAATGGTCCCAACTGATATGCAATGGAACGCTTTATTACAACGGCATGCCACGGTTACTGTTCACCTGGAAGACAGGAAAGTAACTGGTGATTTATACAATATAACAAACCTTCAAGTCATTCTCCTCGTGCCAGGAAAAGAAGGGTTATTTGAAGTGATTAAACGCTCAGAAATCACCGATATCACCTGGTAAAGGTAAAGCTAAAGGTAAAGAAATCCCATTGGTCTGCAGCTCAATCCAATGGGATTTTTATTTGTTTTAATTTATTCACCTCTTCAGGCAATAATGGACGGAATTTCCCTTGTTTTAAATGGCCAATGGTTAAAAAAGCAATGCGGGTTCGTTTTAACTGGAGGACAGGATGACCAACAGTTTCGCACATTCTTCGCACCTGCCGATTTCTTCCCTCGTGAATAATCAGCTGTAAAAGAGTATTTGGGCCTTTCTCCCCTATAACTTTCGCCTTTGCAGGGGCTGTCCAACCATCTTCAAGCTTGACCCCTTTGCGCAACTTTTCTAAGGCTTCTTTACTCACTTTCCCACGTACCAGGGCTTCATACTCCTTTTCCATTTCATGGCTTGGATGAGTCATGTGAAAGGCCAAATCCCCATCATTGGTTAATAACAGAAGGCCTGAGGTGTCATAATCCAAACGACCAACAGGGTAAATTCGTTCTGAAATGCCTTCCATTAAATCAAGAACCGTTTTCCGTTGCTGGGGATCCCCCACACTGGTAATATAGCCAACTGGTTTATATAAAAGGTAGTACACCTTTTTTTCCAACTCAATTTTTAACCCTCGCACTTCAATGTGATCCATTTGGGGATTCACTTTACATCCTGCTTCTGTAACAGTAACCCCATTTACTCTCACTTCACCTGCTGCAATAAGTTCTTCACACTTGCGGCGAGAAGCAATGCCTGCTTTAGCCATAACTTTCTGTAAACGTTCCATATCTACTCAACCTCCACTACCCTCCATCTTACCTTTTTCTGTTACCCAAATACAAGGGAGACAATAATAAATGAAGCCACAATTCCGATAAAATCAGCAATTAAACCTACTTTTAAGGCATACTTGGTATTGCGTATCGCCACAGCACCGAAATACACCGTAAGGACATAGAGGGTGGTCTCCGAACTCCCCTGAATGGTACTAGCCAACCTTCCAATTAAGGAATCAGGGCCAAATTGAGAGATTAAATCAGAGGTAATCGCTAAAGACCCTGAACCTGTCACGGAACGCAATAATGCTAGAGGAACCACTTCAGAAGGAAAATGAATGAAGGCTAATAAAGGATTTATGGCCTTAATAATGATATCAAGAACCCCGGATTCCCGAAATAAAGTAACAGCGACCATCATGGCTACAAGATGGGGCATAATTTTAATGGTCGTACCAAACCCCTGTTTGGCACCCGATATAAAGGATTCATAAACAGGAATTTTTTTGTACAAGCCATAGGCCAGAATCACCCCAAGGAGAATAGGAATGGTCCAAAGAGAAATGGCGGAAATGAGTGCATACACTATTTTAACCTCCTTTTCTTCTTTCCCTCCATTGGTACCAACGGTCCACCAAAATGGCGCCCCCTGTTGCAATCATGGTAGCTAACAGGGTGGTTCCCACAATTTCGACAGGATTGGCGGATTCATAGGTCATGCGTATGGCGATAATCGTGGTAGGTATTAACGTGACCCCTGATGTATTTAAGGCAAGAAGGGTGCACATGGCAGGTGAGGCCGTTTTGGGATCTGGATTTAACTTTTGCAATTCCTGCATGGCACGAATCCCCAGTGGGGTGGCCGCATTCCCTAACCCAAATAGGTTGGCGCTCATATTGGTAAGGATATAACCAAAAGCAGGGTGGTCTTTGGGAACTGTAGGAAAAAGACGGGAAGCCAGAGGACTCAAAAATTTTGCCAATATATTAACGAGCCCAGAGTCTTCAGCCACCTTCATCATCCCCATCCAAAAAATCAAGATACTTAACAAGCCAAATGTAATGGTGACCCCGCTCTTCGCCCCTTCAAAAACTGCTTTGTTTACCATCTCCCCATTTCCCGTTAAAATGGCAGAAAGAATGCCTAAAACAATCATGGCAAACCAAATGTAGTTAACCATCGGATAAAACCCCCAACCAGGATCGCCAGAAGGCATCCCATTGGTTCTTCACCCGATTGGCCAAGGTGGGTTGTATGGTTTCTTTCGTCTTTTTAGTGGCTTCAAGGGGGATTCTTCCAATGACCTGATCTCCCAATTTCACTTCCATCATGGGATTGTCATCAACAGTTTTTACATCCATTTTGATATTCCCTTTTTCTTCAGGGCGTAAAGGATAAGAGAAAGATCTCGTCGTATATAATGTTTTTTCTTTTCCACCATCTTTCTTTTCCTGTACAGCCTGTTTTGTTTTTAGAAGCTCCATTTTGGGGAAATGAGTAAAGCCATAGTTCATCCATGTCGCTGAATCATCCCAATCATCTGGAGCATTTAAGACGACAATAGCCAATTGTTGCCCATTACGGGTTGCAGAGGATGCCAGGCATCGTTTGGCCAGTTTGGTATAACCAGTTTTCACTCCATCTGCCCCTTGATACATACGCAACATTTTATTTTTATTCAATAAACGGCGATCCCACTCTTCCCCTTGATTAGGAATGGTTTTCACCTTAGTAGATACAATCTTTTTAAAAACAGGATTTCGTAAGGCATAGGCCGTTAACAAAGCCATATCCCTGGCTGTGGAATAATGGTCATTGCTATCATCAAGACCATGGGGGTTTGTGAAATGGGACTGAGTCATCCCAATATAGCGGGCCTTTTCATTCATTAAATGGGCAAACCCTTCTACAGAGCCACCCACATGCTCAGCAATGGCGACTGCGGCATCATTTCCGGAACGGAGCATTAATCCATAGAGCATGTCTTCTAAGCGTAACTTCTCTCCCCGTTTTAAATAGATGGACGACCCCTCTTTGCCAAATGCAGTATTGGAGGTTTTCACCATATCATTGATGTTTCCATTTTCAATAGCAACGATAGCAGTCATGATTTTTGTCAAACTGGCAATTTTCATCCGCTTCGTGCTGTCTTTTTCCAATAGGACTCGTCCTGATTGCACATCAATTAATGCAGCCGTTTGGGCAGAGATGGCTGGAGGTGCAGGAGTCGCAGCCCACCCCAATCCTGGCGGTTGCAACAACAAGATCCCCAACAATAGTAAGAGAAATGATACTCCTCTTTTTCTTTTCACACGGATCCCCCTTCTTCCCAGAGAAAACGGAAACTAAGACTCTTCTTATTTGCATTTATATGGCTTATCCAAGGGGGTTATGACTTATAAGGGACTTAACGGAGGGAAAAACTTTTGCCTGTCCATATGGGACGCTGGCAGGATGCCATGAGGATGGTTGAGGAAGCTAGGACCGGCGCCAGGGTAAGAAAGGAAATGGCGCCGGCAATTTTACGAATTATACGGATCCTAATTCGTCATAAATGAGAGTAAGGGAACAAACATTGAAATAACTAACATTGCCGCGAGGATTAACAAAACGAATTTCCGCAATGAATACACACTCCTATTTTAACAATTCATTTGAAATAAAATCCTGGATAAAGGACAACCTTATTACTATCATACTATCAAAACATCAATTTATACATACCCTGCCTTTATTTAATAGGAACAACATTCTCTTGCCAATTAAAAAAAGGCATATTATATTGAAGGAAATAATCGTCAATTGGAGGCATTAAAAATGATCAGACGAGGCCTTTTAAACCCATGCCATTGACTTTTGCACATCCGGCGGTCATATTGCCCTTCTCCCGAAAAAGCAAATACATTCATTTTTCTGCCATGGTTTTAGGAAGTATGTCTCCTGATTTTGAATACTTCTTAAGAGGCCAACCTATGGGGGAAATTGTGCATACCTTGATGGGTTTTTTCTTGTATAATTTACCTCTGGTTGCCCTGGTTTACTTTATTTATCATCTCTTTGTACATCAAACCTTACTGAACCATTTGCCTGTTATTCTGCAAGATTCTTATACAAATAAAGTAGATTCTAGTCAAACATTAAAGGTATTCGTTTTTTGTTATTCCGCATTGTTTGGCATGTTTACTCACGTAGCATGGGATTCCTTTACACATAGTAATGGGTATATGGTACAAACCTTTCCTGCTCTCTTTACTGCCACCTTTACTATCTTTGGCTTTGATATCTCTTTATTTAAATTCCTGCAACATGGGAGTACAGTCCTTGGAATCATCTTGATTATTGCTTATTTATATTTCAGAGCATTATCTCAAAGGAAAAACCATTCTCATGTTTCACCGAAGCAAAAACTGCTCTTTTGGTCATCTCTTTTTCTTTTAACAATATTAGGTGTCCTATTATGGCATCTACTTGACTACGTTTCCCTTAGCAATTACGGAATCATCGTCGTAAGAATCATAGATTCAGCGTTGATTAGTTTATTGCTAATTTCTTTATTAATAAAAGGCGCTGTTAAAGGTTATATTTGGGAGAGAATAAATGATAAACTCTTTAAATGAGATTCGTAGACCCATTGATATATCCCTATCAAGGAAATTTTTATATTCGACTTTACTATTTATTGTTGGGGTTATCTTAGGCGTAATTTCCAAGGTACTTGATACAACACCAAGTAATTATTTACCCTATTTTCTTGAAATAATAGATTTAGGAAACTTTTTTTCTCGCATGGGAATATGGATTTCCCTTGCAGTAGCTATATCTGTATATAGCAAATCACCTGTCAGGTCTGCCATAAATGTATTTTTATTTTTTGTAGGTATGGTTAGTAGCTATTATCTGTACACAGTTCTCGTAGCTGGTTTTTTCCCTAAATCTTATATGATGATTTGGATTATAATGACTTGTATTTCGCCACTTTTTGCTTTTGTATGTTGGTATGCAAAAGGCAACGGTATAATTGCTATTTTTATTTCATCAATTATATTTATGTTTATTTCTAGACAGGCTTTCGGGTTTGGAATTTGGTACTTTTACATTAAATATAATTTGGAATTATTACTCTGGATCGGGATGATCTTCGTATTATATCAATCTCCGAAACAAATCATTAAGGTTGTTACCATAGGATTGATTCTTCTCCTTCTTACAGCTGAAATCAGTCTTTGGGGAATGTTGTAGGCTAATAAAAAGCCAACCCTTTTGTGTAATGACGAAAGAGTTGGCTTTTATACTTAAAATAGTATGGAAGTAATGCTTTTGAATCAAATATGTAGCCTTTTTATGAGCCGATACAAAGGGTAACTGAAAGAAGGGCGAAAAAAGCCTTCAATCGTAAAGGAAACTTGCTGGTGCCAAGCAAAGCGAAGGCAAC
>CALNBV010000222.1 GCA_937874515.1 uncultured Paenibacillaceae bacterium
ACTTTTAATCAGGGTGTCACTGGTTCGAATCCAGTATGGCTCACCATTAACATCAATTTTGCATGAGAATATGTTTTTTGTGTAAATGAATTGTGTTTTTGGAAGTTAGATTTATTTGCGGACATAGCTCAGTTGGTAGAGCACAACCTTGCCAAGGTTGGGGTCGCGAGTTCGAGTCTCGTTGTCCGCTCCATTAAATGAACAATGTTCCCATAGTGGGTTTATTGTTTTTTTTCACTATTAAATTAAATATTTTTGTGCCCATAGCTCAATCGGATAGAGTGTCTGACTACGAATCAGAAGGTTGGGAGTTCGAGTCTCTCTGGGCACGCCATTTTAAGTTTAATCAACATGGTGAATTTTCATATTGCGGGTGTAGTTCAATGGTAGAACATCAGCCTTCCAAGCTGAATACGTGGGTTCGATTCCCATCACCCGCTCCATTAATGTATCAATTTAAAGCGCAAAGGCGCTTTTTTTTATTACCTATACGCACAGAAAATTCGACAAAGTTTTCACTAATATGTAATAATTCCTTCGAGCACAAAAAAGCTTTTATGGTATTCTTTATTTAGATTGATGTTAGGTTATATAAAAATAATCCTACCATTAAATTTCTCACTCACATCTGTTTTAACTAGCTGTATGTCTCATTCTCAATAAAGGAATGGAGCCTCCTTCCTCCATTCTCATCCCTTTCCTACCTTTTTCTGCGTAAATAGAAATCCCCAGGGGTTATCCCAGGGGATTTCTATTTTTTTTACTATTAGTTGAAAATGCAACTTGCCGCCGGCGCATTAAAGGCTTGGCGCCACCCAAGTTTTCTTATATCTTCTTTATTTTTAAGACTTCATTTGCCCCATCAAGAAAACGAAAAGAAGTAGGAAGCAGTTCAATTATTAAACCATATGTAGCTAGATCTTGTTTGAGTTGATTTAAATAAGGGTATGGTTCTCTATTAAGAGCAACTAAAGGATATAGGCGTATTTCTCCACCTTTTCGCAAAACTCGTGCCATTTCTAGTATTGATGCTAAATGGAAAGGGTAAAAGAATTGTTCATGATAGAGAAACAAAAAATGGCTACTTAGTATTAAGGAAAAACGGCCTTCCTCAAATGGCAAATGGGGAAGTTTTCCGATTTGATATCGCTCTTTGTGAGAATCAAGGGCATAATCAGCCAGGAAACACTCTAAAGATTTCTCGCGATTTTTTCGATGTTCTTTGATTGTTTTGTAATAATCCCATTGGAATGTATGAGCTATTCTATACAATTGTTCAGTTGAAAGCTCAATCTCATTTCTTCCGTGGTCCTTCATTTGTGCATAAGAAAAAGAATATAAAGGATCTACCGCTGTGGAATTGAACCCTTTGATTCTAGCACTTGCAGTAAAGGAGGAAGCGCCTGCTGCCACATCAAGAAGAGGACCTTTTGCAAGGTCCTCTTCTCTTAATGACATCATGTTTATATACTCATCAAAAGAGCGACAAGTCATGGCTATGCCTACTTGTCCATATACATCTTTATTCACTTTTTTCACTCTCCTCAACTCTCCTCAACTAAAACTAAAACTAAAACTCAACTCTATTTCTAATACCAAATATATTAAGCTGTTTGAATTCCTCTGGTCCCAAGAGAAATTAACAGTCTTTGCAGTTGCATGCGTTCATCAGGACTGATTACAAGCCATTCGAAGTCTGCGAGTGCCCAAACAAAGGTATCCAGTTCATCAGCTTCACGTGGTTCTAAGACCATATACTCGAATTGGTCAAACCTTTTCCACTGGATTTCGATGACTGCGCCCGTAGCTCCTAGTTCATATAAAAAGGCATGGATAAAACGGGATTCATATAATTCCTCAATTACTTCTGCTTGTTTTTCTAAATTACTTCTATATTCAATTGCTAAATCTTTTTCCAATTCGAACCTTTTCATCAGTCTTTCCTCCCTTTTCGCACAACTATTCTAAAATATAGTATAATCAAATCTTTCCAAACAAGCAAATAATTCAGAATTTAATAGACACATTTCCTCAATTTTCGTGTAAAATGATAGATATACAACAAGCCTTTACGCATTGGAGGAGGATTTGAATGATGACGATGGCTAGAGAGCTATCCCTGGAAAAGTTACTTGAATTTCACCCTAATCAAGGGGAAATATCCTTAAAAGATCGAAGAATGATCATTTCCAGCGCCGATGCATGGGGGACGTTACGTAAAGATCTGATTGCAGCACTTGGATTGGAACGGGCGAAGCGTTTTTTACTCCGTTACGGGTGGAATTGTGGATTAAATGATGCTCGCAATTTAAAGCGTATGTTTGATTTTCATAATGAAAAAGAATGGTTGCTGGCTGGGGCGCAAATGCATAACATTACCGGAAATGTTTTGGCTTTGCCAGGAAAATTGGATATTGACCAGGAAAATGGACATTTTTACTACGAGGGTACCTGGATTAATTCCTTTGAGGCCCAGCAGCATTTGATGCACTTTTCTAAGCATCATGAGCCCGTTTGCTATATCCTAATTGGTTATGCCGGGGGTTATGCTACAGAATTTATGGGGAAAAAGGTTATTTTTAAAGAAACTGAGTGTGCAGCAACAGGGGACAACCATTGCCGGTTTGTCGGTAAAACCGTAGAGGAATGGGGAGAGGAAATCCGTCCTGAATTGGCACTATATGAAGAACAAACCCTTGCAGATGAATTGGACGTGGCATATACCCGCATTGAGCGGCAAACGGAAATTTTGAAGCAGGGATACCGTTTAAGCCAGAAGTTAACCCAAATTGTATTGCAGGGCAAAGGCTTAGATGCCGTCGCTAAAGTACTTGGTGAAACCCTTCAATGCAAAGTTAACATTGTAGATAGTGCATACCAAAGATTAGCTGCCTATGGAGAATTTGAAACTGTTGAAGCCCTTACTGAATCACTTACCAATAAGGAAAAGGATATTTTTAAACGTCTTCATGAGGAACGTTGCACTGTGGAAATTGGAAATCGTTTGATTACTCCTGTTGTTTTAAGGAATCGCGTTAGTGGTTTTGTTTCCATTACAAAAGAAAAAGGTGTTTTCGGCGATTTGGAAACGGTTTCATTAGAACGGACTGCTACGGTATGCGCTATTCAAATGTTGAATGAGCAAACAGCCATTGAAACGGAGCAACGTTCAAAAGGAGAACTTTTGGATGAGTTATTGTTAGAAGAAATTGATACCGCTCAAATTACCCGCCGTATGGCCTATTATGGCTATGGCATGAATACGGCTTACCATGTTTTTATGTTCCAACTTGATAAATCCTGTGAAGAAATGCAGGGGGAAGAAGCCATTGATTTACGGAAAAAAATCATAACCCATCTTTCTGAGGATTTGGAGAGGGCTGGTTTTAAAGCTTTAGTTTCAGCAAGGATTGATCGGGTTTATGCTCTTGTACCGGAAAAGTTCTTTGAAATTAAAAAACAAAAGGTTAAAGAATATGGCCGACTGATTATTGATTCATCTTCTGAAGTTTCCCAACAAACGAAGGTTATATTAGGAATCAGCAGCCTGTGCACTGATCTAACCCGTTTTGCCCGTGGCTACCAGGAAGCGCAAAAAGCGATTGAAATTGCCGGAGTGAAGTGGAAAGAACAACGAGTCATTCTTGCTTCCGAATTAGGCCATTTAGGCATTTTACTAAATGCACGAAATCCAGAGGAATTGGAAAGCTTTGCTCGCAATAAACTGGGGATTTTATATGATTATGATCAAAAAAATGATAGTGAATTATTAAAGACCCTCTACTTTTATATTGAGAACGAATTTAATCTCCACAAAACGGCACGAGAAATGAATGTGTCCATTAGTGGCATGAGATATCGTTTGCGCCGGATACAGGAAGTGTCGGAAATTGACTTAAACCTCTCTTCAACTCGTTTTGAAGTGCAGCTTGCCATAGAGATTTTTGTCGTAATGGGTCTATTAATGATTTAATCTATGACCGAATCGTACTAATCGAATCGCCAAAGTTCGCCCTATTCTGATGTATAAAGATTCTGAAAACTCAGCTATTATTACAGTACAGTATTTCAAATCGGTTAACTGTACTGTAATAGTTTTCTTGATTAGAAGTACGTAGGAAAGGATTTACTGAATCAGGGGGAGGTTCATACATGGCGAATTATACTCAAGTAGGATCTGAAGCGATTAAGCCGATCCGTAAAACGTACTCTTATATGTCTGGTCTTAAAGTAAAAAGACCGACAACATATGACGAATGTACGTACAATCTGGAGCCTAAGGAAAATTTCCACTACAAGCCAATTTGGAATCCAGAATTAAATATTTTTGATGAAAGACGAACCAGAGTAAAATGCGAGGATTGGGAACAATTCCGCGACCCATCAAAATTCTATTATGCAACATATTGTTACAATCGTGCAGATTTCCAATCTCGCATTAAAGGACAATTTGAAGCAGCTGATCGTTATGGTTGGTTCGAAAAGATGGATCCAGCCTTTATAGATACAGTTAGAGAATTCCTTCCAGTTTTACGTCACTTTGTTTTTGGAGAATCTGTAGCATTTATGCACGTTGGACGTACAGCAGTAGGTACTGCTATTGAACAATGTGCCACATACCAATGTTATGACGAACTAGGAACAGCACAGTTACTCACTCGTATCTGTCTGGGATTAGAAGAACAAGTCCCATCTATTCTGCAGGACGGAAAACAAAAATGGATGGAAGATGAGAAGTTCCTGAAATTACGTGCACTTACTGAGCGTTTAATGGTGACCTGGGATTGGGCGGAAGCATTAATCGCAACTAACTTAGTTCTTGATAGCATTGTTTATCCCCTCTTTTTCGAGGAAATGACAGCGGTTGCAATGGAAAATGGGGCAATCGGTTATGCAGCATTCAGCCAATTCTTAATGGAAATGTATGAATACGAGAAAAGCTACACCACTGCACTCGTGAAAATGCTTCTTGCTGATCGTCCAGAAAATAAAGAAGTGATTCAATCCTATATCAAGAAATGGTTGCCAGAAGTGATTGAAGCAGCAGAAGAGATGCTTCCTGTTTTCGACCTTCCTCGGAAAGCAATTGACGGAAAATTGGCATTAGAAAATGTTTTAGAAAAACATGTGAAGCCGCTCCTCATTGATGAATTGCAAATCGTTTCTTCAATCCAAACGAGACAGGTATGGGAGGTAAAATAATGACTCAAGTTAATGAGAGAAATCGTTATGTAGGGTTAGACTTAACCAACTGTCCTGAATCTGAAGCCATTCTTGAAGCTATTGAACAGGACAATGAAAATGTGAAAATCACCCGTTTCCCTGGGTATGTAAAAGTAGAAGCAATTAATAGATTGGTAATTAATAAAGAATCTGTCGAAGAATTTTTAGGCGACGATTGGGAAACAGAAGACCTGCAATTAGCTGTAACCTCTTACTACGGTTTTATGGCTGATTGGGATGACGAACATATCGTACTTCAATGGGATAACGTGTAGAGGAGGTAGGATAAATGGCAAAGAAAAAACGGGGATTAAAAGAGGAATATAATCTTTTAACACGGGATTTGGATTGGGATCCAACCTTTGTTACAAGAGAAGAAATGTATCCATACACAGATTTTGAAGGAATCAAGATCCATAATTGGAATAACCTTGAGGATCCATTCCGTGTAACTGTTGAGAGTTATGTAAGAATTCAAGGTGAGAAAGAGCGGAAATTCCACGCAATTCGTGAAAATATCGATTTATTGCAAGGCCAATTGGACATGACAGATGCTCGCTGGTTAGAAGCAATGAAAATTTTCTCCAGTGTTGCATTAAATGGTGAATACAATGCACACCGTCTCTTCCAATTCATTGCCCGTCATGTTCCAAGCCCAGCTATTCGTTTTGCAGCAATTACCCAATCTGTGGACGAGTTGCGTCACGTACAAAACGAAGTGCTTCTATTCAATAACTACAATAAATACTATCAAGGTTTCCATGACTGGAAAAACTACGCACACCGTCACTGGTTAACATCTGTAGTAAAAAGCTTCTTCGAAGATGCACAATCTGCAGGCCCATTCGAAGCCCTTGTAGCCATTGCCTTCGGATTTGAAGTAGCATTTACGAACCTTCTCTTTGTAACCATGGGTGCTACTGCTGTTGCCAACCGTGACCAATCTTATGGCGCAGTAAGCTTTACCACTCAATCTGACGAATCTCGCCATATGACATTAGGTATGATGGCCCTTCGTGCAATGATTGAAGAAGATCCTGATAACATTCCAATCGTACAGAAATTTTTGGATAAATGGTTCTGGAAAGCATACCGTGCCTTTACCGTAGTTGGTTATATCCTGGACTATATTGCTCCAAAGAAAGTTATGTCCTGGAAAGAAGCCTACGAAATGTATATTGAAGACCAGGTATTAAACGGTCTCTTCAAAGACCTTGAAGTATATGGCATTCGCAAACCGAAGTATTGGGAACAAACTGTTCAAGAAAAAGAGCACAACTCACATATTGCAGCCCTTGTTCTATATCGTCTGCCACATGTTCTTTACTTCCACCCATTCGCACCAACGGAAGAAGATAAAAAATGGTTGGCAGAGAAATACCCAGAATCTTGGGAAAATATCTGGTCTAAGAAATGGGAAGCATTCGAAGATCCTAACTTCGACCGACTCTACCCTGGCTTGCCAATGGTTTGCCAAACTTGCCAGTATCCAATGTTCTTTGATGAACCAGGACAACCTGGATTCAACACTGCATTCCGCACCAGTGAACATGAAGGAGAAGTATATCACTTCTGTTCTGATGGTTGTAAAGATATCTTCGATGATGAACCGGATAAAATCAAACAAGCCTGGTTACCGCCTCATGAAATCTTCAAAGGCACCTGTGGTCCAGCTGAAGATCTTGCTAATTACTGGGGTATGGAACCAGAAGATGGTGGAGATTATTACGAATCTGTTGACCATCAGAATTTTGAGAAATGGAAAAAAGTGCGCGCCTAGGGGCAACAAAGGAGGAATTTACTGATGATATTTTTATATGTTTACGTACACGGGAATCCGCCTCCCCTCTGTCTCCCAGCTAACCCTGGTGACAAATGGGCGGACTTTAAAGAAGTGATTCGCAACATGTATAAAGTGAATCCTGATCAAGTAGAAATGACTCATTTTGATGAACCATTCCAACCTCAAGATGATAAAACCCTTGCAGAATTGGGCATTCGTCAAAAAAGTCTTCTAAAAATTAAGGCCTAAGGTCAATAAACAACAACGGGAGGAATCTAAAATGGCAATTATGCGTCTAGGAAGAGTACAACTAAGATGTCCAAACTGGGAAAAAAGCGTTCACTACTACAAGAATGTCCTTGGCTTAATCGAAACTGCAAGAGATGAAAACCATGTATACCTTAAAGCTTGGGACGAGCGTGATCATCACAGCGTAATTCTTGAAAAGGCTGATTCCGCTGGATTAGACCACCTTGCCTTCAAAGTTGAAAATGCTGAAGACTTAGATTACTACGAAAAGAAATTAATTGAATATGGTGTTCAAGAAGTTGACCGTATCCCAGCTGGATACCGTATCGCTGAAGGGGAAGCTGTTCGTTTCCGCGTTCCTACTGGCCAACTCGTTGAACTTTACCATGAAATCGAAGTAGTTGGAAATGGGCTTCCACTTGTAAACCCAGATCCTTGGCCAGATGGACTTGTAGGCATGGCACCACCTCGCCTTGACCACCTATTAATTGCTGGTGACGATGTTGAAGGTACTTCAAATTTATTCATGGACGTATTTGGTTTCAATATGGCTGAAAGACTCGTTACTGAAGAGGGAGAAGAATACATTGCAACCTGGTTATTTAAAACCAATACCCCTCATGACCTGGCTGTTATTAAAGGGCCTCAAGGAAAAGTTCACCATGTTGGTTTCTGGTTAGATGATTGGAATGAAATCCGTAAAGCAGCTGACCTTATGGCGAAAAACGATGTTATGATTGATGCTGGTCCTACTCGCCATGGTATTACTCGCGGTCTTACCATTTACTTCTTTGATCCATCTGGCAACCGTAATGAAGTATATACTGGCGGCTATATGTGCTATCCTGATTCACCAACCGTTACCTGGACTACAGCCGATATCGGTCGAGGCATCTTCTACTTTGAAGGTGAAGTAAACGAACGTTTCACCACAGTATTCTCCTAATTCAAAAAAGGAGCGGTGAACAAATGAGCCAATATCAAATTCACGTACAACCGGATAACCGTACGATTGAAGGTAAAGAAGGACAAACCATCTTGGATATAGCTTCTCGAAACGGAGTGAAAATCAAAGTCGGTTGTAAAGGTGGAGGATGTGGCATCTGTAAAATCAAGGTTCTTGAAGGAGAAGTGGAGCGGGGAATTTCTTCCCGCTCAGTCCTCTCCCTTGAAGAGATTGAGCAGGGATATGCCCTATCTTGCAAAGCTGAACCGAAAAGTGACATAGTCATCACCTACGAGAAGAAATAATTTTGCCCTAAAAACAAGTTTGATACAGTAACAAAAGATGATATGAGCGTAAAGGGGTTTCCCTTTACGCTATACCTTTTATAAAAATAACCTTTTAAAATATAAAAAAGTGTGGGAGGAGTAAAAATGAATTATAAATTAAAAGTAGAACCAATGGGTGTTGAAGTGAATTGTGATGAAGATGAAACTTTATTGGATGCTTTATTACGGGAAGAAATAAAAGTGAAAAACGTTTGCCGTTCCGGCCGTTGTGGCATGTGTAAGTGCCTGGTTACTTCAGGTGAAGTGGATCACGGGGATGCAGGGTCTGATACCTTAACAGAACCAGAACGGGAAGAAGGGTATGCACTTCTTTGTACAGCAACTCCTTTAACAGACGTTGAAATTGAAGTGGAAGAAAGCGTGTTTTAAGGATAAAAGGAGGGAAAAAGGATGGAGGCAACGGGAACTAGAATTGAAGAATTGGCCAACGCCCTTTACCAGGCTGAATTAAAACGCAGCCCAATCGTACCCCTAACTGAAAAATATCCTGATCTTACACCTGAGGAAGCCTATTATGTGCAATTATCCTGGGTGAAGTTGAAAGAAAAGGATGGGGCTCAGATTGCAGGTAAAAAGATTGGACTTACTTCAAAAGCCATGCAAACTATGCTTGGTGTTAATGAGCCAGATTATGGCCATCTGTTCGACTACATGATGATATCCGATAATGAAACCTTCGACACCGAAGAATTACTGCAGCCTCGGATTGAAGCTGAAGTGGCCTTTATCCTAAATCAAGATTTGAAAGGTCCTGGTGTAACCGTGGCTGATGTGCTGGCTGCCACAAAGTATGTGGTACCAGCGATTGAAATTATTGATAGCCGTATTGAGAACTGGAAAATTAAACTTCCAGATACCATTGCGGATAATGGCTCTTCCGCACGGGTGGTATTAGGAAGTAAGCCTTCATCCATTGATGGACTGGATCTGCAATTAATGGGGATGGTTCTCGAGAAGAACGGCCAGCAGATCAGCACCGGCGCTGGAGCGGCAGCGCTGGGACACCCAGCTTACGCCATTGCCTGGTTAGCTAATAAATTGTCGCAATTTGATATTACCTTAAAAGCAGGGGAAGTCATTCTTCCGGGAGCAGTTGCAGCAGCTGTAGATGTTGAAAAGGGGGACAATGTCACTGTTCTCTTTAGTGGAATCGGCTCTGTATCTGTCACATTTGGCTAAAGTTATCTTTTGTTAACAATCAGGAGGGAAAACAAGAATGACGAAGATTAAAGCGGCGATTATTGGTTCAGGAAATATCGGTACAGATTTAATGTACAAGTTAGAACGAAGCGATGTAATTGAAGTAACAGCAATGGTTGGGATTGACCCGGAATCTGATGGGTTACGCCGTGCACGTGAACGGGGATACCGTACTTTTGATAATGGGATTCAAGGAATCATTGACAATCCTGATATTGCAGAAATTGTGTTTGATGCAACTTCCGCAAAAGCCCATGAATACAATGCGAAGATCCTCGAAGAAATGGGTATTTTTGCTGTAGACTTAACACCTGCAGCGGTAGGTCCTTTCCTTAGTCCAGCTGTAAATATGGGATCTAACGTGGAAGCGAAAAATGTAAACATGATTACTTGTGGTGGACAGGCGACCATTCCTATGGTGTATGCCGTAAACCGTGTGGCAGACGTTTCTTATGGAGAAATTGTAGCGACAGTAGCTAGTAAAAGCGCAGGTCCTGGCACTCGTGCCAATATTGATGAGTTCACTGAAACTACCAGTAAAGGCATTGAAGTGGTAGGCGGTGCGGATAAAGGGAAAGCCATTATCATCCTGAACCCTGCTGAGCCTCCCATTATGATGAGAGACACTGTTCGTTGTGAAGTGAAAAACATGGATCAGGAGAAAATCCGGGAATCCATTTATGATATGGAGAAAACGGTACAAAGCTATGTGCCTGGTTATAAATTGAAACAAGAGCCAATGTTCGATGGAAACGTAGTTACCATTTTCCTAGAAGTTGAAGGCGCTGGGGATTACTTGCCTACCTATGCAGGGAACCTGGATATTATGACAGCAGCAGCAACTCGTTCAGCTGAAGAATTTGCCCGTAATATGTTGACTAAACGTGGATTGCTGCAAAAGTAAAATAAAGAAAATTTGGCTAGCGCCTTGGTTGAACTTGTGCAGATAAGATAAAACTTATAAATTCTTATCTGCGACAATAGGAGGGTGGAAACAACATGGAGAGAAAAAGCAGTTTGCCTATTAAAATTAC
>CALNBV010000223.1 GCA_937874515.1 uncultured Paenibacillaceae bacterium
GGTTTTGCAGATATTTTTGTTGTATTTGCCAAAATCGATGGAGAAAAATTTAGTGCCTTTGTCGTCGAAAGGAAATCCGAAGGTGTAACCATTGGACCGGAAGAACAAAAAATGGGATTGAAAGCCTCTTCTACCTGTTCCATTACTTTCGAAGATGTGAAAGTACCAGTGGAGAATCTTCTAGGAAAACCTGGTGCAGGTAATTTGTTTGCTTTTAATATCTTAAACTTCGGTAGACTTTCCGTGGGAGCTGGTTGTTTAGGGAACACGAAAGATACCATAGAAACCTCTGTGAAATACGCCAATCAAAGAGTTCAATTTGGCCGTAAAATTTCCTCCTTCCCTCTTATTCAAAAGAAAATCGCCGATATGAATATTAAATCTTATGTACTTGAAAGCATGGTGTACCGTACAGCCAATCTATTAGATCAAAAAGTAAAAGAATTAGATTTTAGTGACCCTGACATGGGGAACAAATCCAGGAAAGCCATTGGGGAATATATGTTGGAATGTGCCATTAATAAAGTGTTTGGTTCAGAAGTCCTGGATTTTGCCGCAGATGAAGGCTTACAAATCCATGGTGGATATGGATATATGAAAGAATATAAAATTGAGGGTATTTATCGTGACGCAAGAATAAAACGCATTTTTGAAGGTTCAAACGAGATCATTCGCTTATTTATTACCACGACTGTGCTTAAACAATTGTCTAAAGGGGAACTTCTTTCCTTGAAAAAAGAAATAGAGCAAATCTCTGAGGAACTGGAAAATACTATTTTTGTACCTAATATTGAAGGTGTATTAGACCAAGAATCTCATTTAGTAGCTATTACCAGAAAAATCTATGCTTTTACTTTAGCGCAAGCTATGGGTAAATATGGTGCGAAACTCGTTGAAGAACAAGAAATTTGCAGTAATTTAGCTGATATAATTATCAATTTATATGCAATGGAAAGCGTTTTATTACGTACCAAAAAATTAATAGAACTGAAGGGTGAAGAAGCAGTTCAAAATGGGATCAATATGACAAAAACCTTTATTCATGAAGCATTCGATCACAATGTTTGTTTCTCGAGAGAAACTCTCTATGCTGTTAACAGTGACGAAATGACAAATAATCTATCAAAATTAGAAGAATTATCTCGAAAATTATCCATTAACACCATAGGACTAAAACGTAAAATCGCGACAAAAGTAATTGATGCTGAAAAATACATCATTTAATTCTAAAGGAAAAAATTGGAGAAGGAGGAGGAAGAATGATGGGTCGTTCCTTACAAGGTAAAGTTGCAATTATTACAGGTGCGGGGAAAGGAATTGGAGCTGGAACTGCGAAACGATTGGCTGCAGATGGAGCAAAGATAGCGGTAATTGATTTAAAAGAAGAATATGGCATTGACACTGTAAATGCTATTAAAGCTACTGGCGGTGAAGCTATTGCAGTGGGATGTGATGTATCAAATGCCGAACATGTGCAACAGGCAATGGAAAAAGTAATCTCCCATTTTGGGCGAATTGATATCTTGGTCAATAATGCTGGTGTCACAAGGGATAATCTCGTTTTTAAAATGTCAGAAGAAGACTGGGATACCGTTCTAGATACTCATCTAAAAGGAAGCTTTTTATGTAGTAAAGCGGTGCAAAAATATATGGTTGAACAGCGTTACGGAAAAATCGTGAATACCAGCAGCATAGGGGCTTCTGGTAAACGGGGGCAGGCAAATTATTCAGCAGCTAAAGCAGGGTTACAAGCCTTAACAAGAACTCTCGCAATTGAACTGGGACCTTATAATGTCAATGTCAATTGTGTAGCACCGGGATTTATTGCTACGGATTTGACCAGATCTACTGCAGAGCGACAAGGTTTAGATTTTAATGACATTGTAAAAGGTGCAAGTCAAAAAATTCCCATGAGAAGAGTAGGAACACCTGAGGATATTGCAAATGTCGTTGCCTTTCTAGTTAGTGATGATGCAAGCTACGTGGCCGGTGAAGTCATTAATGTTGGCGGTGGAGAACGTTAAATTTTAAAAAAGGAAGGTGGGAAGTTAATGATTGATCCAACCGTGATTGGGAGCAAAACAGAAACCTGTGACTTTGAAGTGGAAAAGGGAGCCATTCGCGCCTTTGCCAGTGCCATTGGTGATGACAACCCCATTTATTTTGACGAATCTTATGCGCAGGCATTAGGTTATGTTAGTATCGTAGCTCCACCAACTTTTCCAGCTACCTTCCGTATGCCAAAACCGGGTTTGGATCATCTGGAGCTAAGACGGACGTTGCATGGGGAACAGGAATTTATTTATGAACGCCCCATCGTAGCAGGAGATCATTTACGATGTGTAAGTACGCTGGTAGATAGTTATGAACGGGAAGGGAAACAAAGAAAAATGGTTTTCTTCATCCTTGAAACGAGAGGGGAAGATTTACAAGGGAACTTAGTATATACCTCAAAAACAACTATTATCTATCGTTGATAGGAGGAGAATTACCCTTATGGAATGGAGTAAAATCAAGGTCAATCAAGAAATTGAGTTGGTAAAACCCCCCATTGAAAAGGTGCAATTAGTGAAATATGCAGGCGCTTCTGGTGATTTTAATTTAATTCATACAGACGATGAAACGGCCCGTAAATCAGGTTTGCCTGGTGTCATTGCCCATGGCATGTTCAGTATGGGATTTTTGGGGCAATTAGTTTCTAATATTGTTGGAAATGATGGGTTTGTGAGCAGATTACAGGTTCGCTTTGTTGGCATGGTACGTCCTGGAGACACAGTAACTTGTAAGGCAATTGTCGTGGCAAAAGATGAAGAAAAAAGAACCGTTGATTTAGAAATTTCTACGGAGAAACAACCGGGACAAGCTTCTACTATTGGGCAGGCTTCCATAAAATTTTTTAGTCCGGTGGGTCAAGCTTAAAAGATACAACGGGAGGGTGAAACCATGAAATCAGAGCGGATTGCAGCCATTGTTGGTGTAGCAGAATCAGACCTGGGTGTGTTGGATGGTAGAAATGTCTTGCAACTTCAGGCTCAGGCTGCCAAACGGGCGCTAGATGATGCAGGTTTTACGAAGGATGATGTAGATGCACTATTTACTACAGCGAACTGGGCTCATTTTCCCCAACTTATGTTGGCAGAGTATCTGGGGATTCAGCCAAAATATACTGGGGGGACAAACATCGGAGGTTCTTCTTTTGAATCCCATGTAGCTCATGCCCTTGTTGGCATTCATGCTGGTCTGTTTGATGTAGCCTTAATCACTTATGGGAGCACCAACCGGACAAATCGAATCCCTTCTCTTTCCAATTTAACATTAAAATATGAAGAACCTTTTGGCTTACCTTCTCCTATTGGGCACTATGCCATGGCAGCCATGAGACACATGCACCAATATGGGACCACCTCAGAACAACTGGCAGAAATCGCTGTCGCCACACGGAAATGGGCGTGTTTGAATGAAAAGGCTTTTATGCGTGAGCCAATTACAATTGAAGATGTATTAAAATCCCCTATGATGTGCGAACCGTTACATCTTCTCGACTGTTGTTTAATTACCGATGGTGGTGGTGCCCTTGTGATTGCCTCAGCGAAAGCAGCTGCCCGTGCAAAAAAAAAGCCAGTTTGGATTCTGGGTCATGCCGAAAAGGTAACCCATAACTCAGTGACTTTTATGCCTGATTTAACGGTTACAGCTGCAAAGGATACAGGGAAGCGGGCTATGGAAATGGCTGGGATTACCCATGATGAAATTGATGTGGTTCAAGTTTATGATTCTTTTACCATTACCGTTCTCTTAACATTAGAATCCTTAGGTTTTTGTAAACCGGGAGAAGGAGGAGAATTTGTCAGTGGACAGCGAACCGCACCAGGGGGTTCGTTTCCCTTAAATACAAGCGGAGGTGGATTGTCCTATTGTCATCCAGGGATGTTTGGCATCTTTCTCTTAATTGAAGCGGCACGGCAATTACGTGGAGAATGTGGAGAACGACAGGTCCAAGACGCAAAAATTGCTCTGGTGAACGGGACAGGAGGCACCCTTTCTTCCACTTCTACACTCATTTTAGGGAGGGACTAATATGGACGTTTTGATTCCAAAACCTGAAATTGATGATGATTCCAGGCCATTTTGGGAAGGTGTAAAAAATCATAAATTAATGATTCAGAAATGTGAGGAATGTGAAAAACATATTTTCTATCCAAGAATCATCTGTCCCCATTGCTTTTCTGAACATGTAACCTGGGTAGAAGCCAGTGGACAAGGTCAAATTCATAGTTATACGGTTGTTCATAAAGCAATGCCCCCTTTTAAGAAACAAACCCCTTATATTGTAGGAATCATCGAATTAAATGAAGGGGTAAGAATGATGAGCCGTATTATCGGTGATCGGGATCAAATCAGAATTGGCAAGCCTGTTACTTCTCGTTATGGTATGTCAGTAGCACAATTACTAGAGAAAGCATCCTCCTCCTCTCCAGATAAAGAAGTTTTATATGATGGAATAAGAAGACTTACTTATCGGGACTTACAAACAGAAGCAAATGAATTAGCCTGTGGTTTAAGCCAGATAGGCGTTAAACAAGGAGATCGGATTGGCGTAAGTATCCCCACATGGTATGAATTTATAGTTATTGTTTTTGCTATTGCAAAACTTGGTGGGATTCTAGTTCCTTTTAATACTCGCTACCGTGAGGAAGAAGCAGAGCATATTTTAAAAGATTCAGGTGCCAGCGTAGTATTTTTCCCCAGAGAATATGATCATGTAAATCATCTTCGACAATTTCAATCCATTAAACAACGTCTATCCTCTTTGCAACATTTAATTCCTGTCCGATTTGAAACTGAGGAAATGAATAGTTATCAACAATTGCGGGAAATTGGTAAGGAAGGTAGACTTCCTGAAGTAAATGTGAATGTGCATGAAGATGTATTCGCTATCATTTACACATCTGGTACAACTGGGAAACCGAAAGGAGCCATGTTATCACATAATAATCTGGTTGATACAGCTGTAAATAGTTTAATAGCGATCCATGCCAATAAAGATGATGTTTATCTACAAGCTACCCCTTATTTTCATATTATGGGGCTTGGAGCCATATTGCGATTAGTGGCAAGTGAAGCAAAGGTGGTATTATTAGAAACTTATCATCCGGAAAGAACATTACAGCTGATTGAACAAGAAAAGATCACCATACATCCAGGTGTTCCTACATTGTTTATCCTTGAATTGAATCACCCTTCCTTTAATTCCTATGATTTGTCTTCTCTTAGATTAGCCACCATGGCAGGGGCACCCTGTCCAGTGGAAATCATTCGACGAGTAAAGTCGGAAATGGGTTGTCCTATTTTGGTAAGTTATGGAATGACGGAAACATCCCCTGTATTAACCTTTACAGATTTTGAAGATGATGATATCACCCAGTCCACTACTGTTGGACGAGCAATCCAAGGTGTGGAATTGAAAATAGTGGATGATAATCGAAAAGAAGTAGTTGAAGGTGAAGTTGGTGAACTTGCCTGCCGTAGTAAGGGATTAATGAAAGGGTATTATAATTCCTCAGATAAAACTCTTGAAGTGATCGATGATGAAAAATGGTTTTATACCGGTGATTTAGCAACCGTAGATAAACAAGGATATGTGAGAATTGTTGGACGGAAAAAAGATATGATTATACGTGGCGGATATAATGTTTATCCCAGTGAAATCGAAGATATTTTTTATACACATCCTTACGTAATGGAAGTTGCTATTTTAGGCTTGCCGGATTCCGTATTAGGTGAAGTTACTTGTGCAGCGGTAGTATTAAGACCAGATAGTTCCGTTTCTCTTGGAGAATTAGAAGGATTTATTCAAGAACATGTAGCTGATTTTAAAAAACCTGACCATATTGTCATTATTGATGAATTACCTAAAACAGCGTCAGGGAAAATTATGAAATTCTTATTAAAAGAAAACATCTTAAATGAAAAAACGGTTCTACTGCGATAGAAATAGTTTGAAAATTTACAAAATTGTAAAGGAGATCGAGATGGATAAAATCATTCAAGAGTTTAAAGAAGTTTCTATTGCAGCCATTTCCGATGCTATGGATCGATTAGGTATCCAGGGTACGTGCCTGGGACTTTCCCCGGTTCAATATGGGTATCAAATAGTAGGACGGGCTTATACCGTGAAATATTTACCCATTGGCCAGGAAAAGGGTACTGTCGGGGATTTTATCGATGAAGTTCCACCAGGAAGTGTGGTGGTATTGGATAACGGAGGCCGTTTGGATTGTACGGTGTGGGGTGATATTTTAACTTCTGTGGCTCATATGAAAAACATTGCTGGAACTGTAGTAGATGGTGTGTGCAGGGATGTGAAATGTAGCCTGGAATTAAGGTATCCCATTTTTAGCAGAGGAAAATTTATGCGTACAGGTAAAGATCGGGTAGATGCAGTAGGCTTTAATGTTCCTGTACAAGTTTGTAATGTTCAGGTCCGCCCGGGTGATATTCTCTATGGTTGTGATGATGGGGTGTTGGTCATTCCTCGGGCAAGAGAAGAGGAGATACTTACTGTAGCGCAATTGATAGAAGAAAAGGAAGAAGGAATTCGCCAGGAAGTTTTAAAAGGGACTCCCT